>DASVAM010000172.1:0-6252 GCA_036376375.1 Chitinophagaceae bacterium | reverse complement strand
ATGATTTCGAAGAAAATAAAGTGTTATAGCACGATACATAGCGCCACTATCAACATATAAGTAGCCTAATTCCTTCGCAAGCTCTTTCGCCAGCGTACTTTTGCCGCAACTACTCCATCCGTCGATCGCTATGATAATTTTCTTCGCCATGTCTTTGCAAAAATAAATTACCGCCGGCGAAGGCGGTAACTTGTGAGAAAATAGATAACAAATATTCTAGAATGGTTTCTTTGCTTCCTGGAATTTTACTCCTTCAAATTTTGGAGTGAGTTTCATATTATAAAAAATAAACGAATAAATATCCGCTGTTGTTTCTAACCCTTTTCGCAGGTTGCTGGCACCATGTCCTGAGTTTACATCTATCCGGATCAAAGCCGGATTATTGCCTTTATATTTTTCCTGCAGTGTAGCGGCATATTTGAATGAATGGGCGGGCACCACCCTGTCATCATGATCTGCTGTTGTAATTAAAGTTGCCGGATAATTTACCCCTTCATTGATATTATGAATTGGTGAATAAGCATACAAGTTTTTAAAATCAGTGGCATTATCGCTGCTTCCATACTCGGCGATCCAGTTCCATCCAATAGTGAATTTATGAAAACGCAGCATGTCCATGACACCTACCTGCGGTATTGCCACTTTACACAGGTCCGGACGCTGGTTGATGACAGCACCAACCAATAAACCTCCGTTCGAGCCACCCTGTAAAGCGAGATAGTCTTTTGACGAATATTTTTCATTGATCAAATACTCTCCTGCTGCAATAAAGTCGTCAAACACCGTTTGTTTTTTTAAACGCATACCCGCCTCATGCCATTTTTCACCATATTCACTTCCTCCTCTTAAATTAGCTAAACAAAAGATTCCTCCCTGCTCAAGCCAGGCAATTCTTGTTGAAGAAAAAGATGGGTTGCTGCTCACATTGAATCCCCCATAGCCATATAGTATCGTCGGATTCATAGCATTCTTTTTTGTTCCTTTTTTGTAGACAATAAACATTGGAACCTTGGTTCCATCCTTGCCCGGATAAAAAACCTGCTCGGTGACATATTCTTCCGGGTTAAATTTTACTTCGGGTCTTCTGAACACTGTACTTTTTCCGCTGGCAATATCATAACGATAAATGGTAGGCGGAAATGTTATAGAGGTAAATGTGTAGAACACAAACTTGTCGTCTCTTTCACCACCAAAACCGCCAGCCGTTCCGAGTGCCGGTAACTTCACTTCTTTTTCCAATTTGCCATTGTAATCATAGACATATACCCTGCTTGTCACATCTTTTAAATAGGTGATAAATAACCTGCCGCCTGATGAAGTGGCAGAAGAAATATTTTCCGGCTTTTCGGCAATGATCGTTTTCCAATTTGAAGGATCCGGATTCTGCGGATCAATGGAAATAATACGCTGACTCAGTGCCCCGTCATTTGTAAGAATCAGGAATTTGCCATTTACTTCTTCTAAAAAATTATAATCATACTCTCCCGCTTCTTTTATAATTGGTTTAAATTTTTTGTCACCGCCCTCACTATCAAAATACCAAAGTGCATTTCCATCTTTCCCTTTTCCACGATCCGAAATATTTAAGAATACGTATCGCTCATCTTCACTAGTAAATATGCCATGAAAGCGTTGGGGATTGGCAGCATCTTCATACACTAATTCATCCTGGTCCTGCGGGGTACCTATTTTATGATAGTAAACCTGGTGATTTTCATTTTTAGTAGACAACTCTTTGCCTTTTTCAGGTGTCGGATAGCGGCTATAATAAAAGCCGTTTCCCTTCCATGATGCACCCGAAACTTTTACCCATGCGAGTGAATCGGCCAGGTATTGAAGCGTTGTCATATCCATCACAAAAAAAGTTCTCCAATCGCTTCCGCCTTTTGTTTTTCCGACAACTGCATACTTACCATTTTTCGAAAGTGAAAACGCACCAAGACCACTGGTGCCGTCCGCCGAAAATTTGTTGGGATCTAAAACCAATTCTGGTTCACCATCTAATCCCCGTTGACGATAAAGCACACTTTGATTTTGTAACCCATCATTCTTTGAAAAATAGAAATATTCATTTTTTCTTGATGGCGAGCTATACTTTGGATAGTTATTAATCTCTTCCAATCTTTTTAGCCATTGTGCACGATATGGGATCCTGTCAAGAAAACTAAATGTCACTTTGTTTTGTTCGGTTACCCATTGTTTTGTTTCCTCACTTCTGTCATCTTCTAACCAACGATAGGGATCAGCCACTATTGTACCATGATAGTTGGTGACCGTATCAACTTTTCTGGTGGAAGGATAATTAAACTGTGCAAACAATATCGCGGGCAGCAAACAGATCAATGAAAGAAAAAACCTTTTCATATATATTTTTTTTTATTGTTTTTACGCATAAGGAATTCGTCAGAAAATTTTTCTTCACCCATGATATAAATTGACCGAAAAATTCTCCCGACTCATTTCAGATTTCTTTCTTTTATCAAATAAAATTAGGGATAAGCCATTGTAAAAAATCGTTTTACTGATAAAGGGTAAACCGCGGTGATCAGCGACGTGTGTAAAAAAAACACGATAAAAAACAAAACATTATTTTTGGCGGCTGGTTAACCAAGTAAAATTCAAACACTTGTTTGTTTTTTCGTTAACCTTTAAATCTAATATGACAAATAAAGTATCTAAAATTGGTGTTCTTACGTCAGGGGGTGATTCGCCAGGTATGAACGCGGCTATTCGTGCTGTTGTAAGAACGGGGGTTTATCATGGATTAGAAGTATTTGGCATCCTGCGGGGCTACCAGGGAATGATCGATGATGATATCGTTAAAATGGAAACAAGATCGGTCGCAAATATTATTCAACGCGGCGGCACTATATTGAAGACAGCAAGATGCAAAGAGTTTTTTGAATATGACGGCAGAAAAAAAGCGTACGATAATTTGAAAGAAAGAGGCATTAACGGTCTTGTTATAATTGGCGGTGATGGTTCTTTCCGCGGCGCCGTGAAATTTAGCCAGGAGTTTGATATTCCCTGTATTGGTCTTGCAGGCACAATCGATAAAGATATTTACGGCACTGATTTTACCATCGGGTTTGACACAGCTGTGAATACAGCAGTTGAAGCGATCGATAAAGTAAGGGACACCATGGATGCACATGACCGGATCTTTATTATTGAAGTGATGGGCCGTGATGCTGGTTATATTGCCTTGCATAGCGGCATTGCCACCGGCGCTGAAAATATTCTGATACCTGAAAGAAAAACAGATATCAATGATATCGTCACATCGCTCCTGGAAAAAGAAAGGAGAAAAAAATTAGTGAACCTGATCGTTGTTGCAGAGGGTGATGAATTCGGGGGCGCTAACGAAGTACATAAGATCCTGAAAGAAAAATTACCGCATGCAGAAATAAGGGTCTGTATCCTCGGTCATATTCAAAGGGGCGGTTCACCTTCCTGTCTTGACCGGCTGATAGCAAGTCGTATGGGGTTTCATGCTGTTGAGTCTTTATTAGAAGGAAGGTATAATGTATTTGTCGGCATCATGAACAATAAGATGCACTATATACCTCTTGAAAATGCCGTAAAAAACAAAGCGAAGATCAACGAGGAATGGTTGCGGATCGTAAAGATCCTGGCGAGCTAAACCCCTGTCCCCGCCTAAAGCGGGGAACTTAGATTGATTAGTATATAAACGTTGAAAGGTGTTTTAAATGGAACTGATGTTATGTAACCAACTTTTGTATGTCGATTGAGCGAACAAATAACTTATAACTATTAACAAATAAGGAGCGATACGCTATGAGCAAAAAAGCAGAAAAATATTTTCAGAAGTCGATGGACAAAGAAGCGGGTGTTGAACATACGATGCATCGGACTAAAATTGTAGCTACTGTCGGCCCCGCCTGTGACACCTATGATAAACTACTTGATCTTGTAAAAGCAGGAGTCAATGTATTTCGTTTGAACTTTTCACATGGCTCACATGAAGACAAAGGAAAGATCATTGATCATATTCGGAATATCAACAAAAAAGAGCCTTATAATATTGCCATCCTGGGTGACCTGCAGGGACCCAAACTGAGAGTGGGTGAAATTGAAAACGGCGAGATCGAAGTTTTGGAAGGTGATATTCTGACCTTCACCAATGAGAAAGTGATCGGCAATAAAGAAAAGATATACGTATCATATCCAAATTTCCATAGTGATGTTAAGATCGGCAACCCGATCCTGATCGACGATGGCAAATTGGAAGTTAGAGTACTGAGCATCGAAAAAAATAACGATGTGAAAGTGGTGGTCACCCTGGGCGGGGTACTGTCCTCTAAAAAAGGTATCAATTTACCGGATACAAAGATCACCTTACCCGCCTTGACAGAAAAAGATCTTGCGGACCTCGATTTCGTCATCGAACAAAAACTGGATTGGGTAGCGCTCTCATTTGTAAGGAATGTAAAGGACCTTATCATTCTTCGAAATAAACTGGAAGAAAAGAAAAGTAAAACAAAGATCATCGCTAAGATTGAAAAGCCGGAGGCCATTGAAAACATCCGCGATATTATTGTCGAGTCAGACGGCATCATGGTTGCACGGGGAGATCTTGGGGTAGAGTTACCCGTTGAGAAAGTACCGTTAATACAAAAACAGATCATTAGAAAATGTATTCATCGTGCCAAACCCGTGATCGTGGCCACACAGATGATGGAAAGTATGATCGAAAGAACAAAACCGAATCGTAGCGAGATAACAGATGTTGCCAATGCTGTGCTGGAAGGCGCCGACGCTGTAATGCTTAGTGGCGAAACAGCTACAGGAGCTCATCCTACACTGGTTGTTGAGACCATGAAGAAGATCATTGAAGAAGTTGAACGTACGGACTACCGGTATAATCTTGAAGATGAATTGAGACCACAGGCTCATTCACCGTCCTATTTGAGTGATGCAATTTGTTATTGTGCCTGCAGGCTTGCAACAGATGCCGATGCACAGGCGCTGATTGGAATGACGCAAAGCGGCTATACGGGTTTTATGCTCAGTAGCTACCGGCCCAAAGCGCCTTTATTCATTTTTACAAAAGAGAGAACGCTGGTGAATCAGCTTAGTTTAAGTTGGGGTGTCCGGGCCTTTTTTTATGATGAAGAAGAAAGTCTCGATGATATTCTTTTTGATCAAATGGATATACTTAAAGAAAGAGGCTTTCTAAAAAGCGGCGATGTAGTCGTTAGCACCGGTAGTACGCCGGTTCACCTTCACCTGCCAACCAATGCACTTAAGATCACTAAACTTGATTAAATAAAAAGTGGGCTGTCTCAAAAGTATTTCCAGCAACGATCGCAACGAAAGCAAACACGCAACGATTTGAAAGTAAGTTGCCTTGTTGCGTCGAATTTCACCTTATCCCGCGTGAGGCAGGATGAAATAAATTAGGCTTTTGAGACACCTTTTGCCCTTTTACCTTTTATTTATCGCCACAAAACAATGATAGTTGCGGCTAATACGTGACCGAGCACATGATAACCATTATTGATGAGATATAAATTGGTTGGTCGGTTTTCATAAACATAATTTATGCTTACTGCCGTAGTGGCAAACGCAAAACCCGTGAGCAATCCAAGCTTTATTCCATACAAAAAATTATCATCAAAATTGACCATGTGAATCACAATGGAAAGGCCAAAGCAGACAATAAGAATAAGAGTAAATGTAGAAACCATCATTTTAGCCATTCCCTTTTTCAGATTGGGATCGTTTACATCCAGTTTTATCAGCGCCGCCCATTTAGTACCAAAAAGCGCTTTCGAATACCAGATGGCACCCAGCATAAAATAAGCGATTGATGCTACTAAAATTGCCCACCAGTTAAGGTGTGAGAAGATTGCAGTATTCATAATAGTTGGTTTGGTTTGAACATAAAAGCTATAAACAATAAACGGATTTTCAAAAATTGGTTATAAAACAAAAAAGTCCCGTCTCGCCTGAGGCGGGACCGGACTTGCACTTCAGTAGACCTATTTATAGCTTCCTGATCTTAATGTTCCTGAACCAAACATTATTTCCATGATCCTGCAAACATATTCTTCCTTTTTTGAAGGTACCAAATCCGGGCCATTCTTTGAATTTACTGGCAGCGATCATTTTATTCCAGTTATCATCCCACATCGTTGTAGAGACTACATTTTCTCCATTCAGCCAGAAATCAAGTTTTCCGTTTAAAGATTTGATCTCAACCTGGTTCCATTCCAGTGCCGGCCTCAC
>DASVAM010000165.1:0-2270 GCA_036376375.1 Chitinophagaceae bacterium | reverse complement strand
TAAAAACCCGCCATTCCCAATTTCAAATAATAAAACTTGCGCACCATCAAGCCTTTTCAACTACCAAGTCATTGCTCACTTTTCAATTTAATTGCTATGTCTCTTGCTGCCGTATTTGTCGGGTCCATTTGAAATGCTTTTTCATAATTGATCATTGCATTCTTTTTATCCCCTTTTACAAGCAAAGCTTCTGCATAGCTGTCGTACACATTGGCTGAGGCAGGATAGTTTTCGATGTTCTTTTTAAAAAATTCAAGCGCCTTATTAACATTTTTTTCCTGATTCAGGAATCGGTATCCCCAGGTGTTTACCAGGCTTTCTTCAGGCTTCATTGGACCGCCGTATATTTCCGAAAGCTTGTTGTAATGATTCTCAAGCAAACTCCATGTAATATCAGCAAGTTTTAAGTTGGCATCGAAGGGATCCATCTGGAAAATAAAATGAAGGCCATCATAGTAGGATTTCATAAACACGGTTGTGTGGATCTCATTTGGATAATTAGTAAATTGGTGGGATAGTTTTTTTATCTTTTTTACCTGCAGCAGTGAATCTACTTTTTTTGCATTGGGACCAATGCTTCTGGAGTTACCAGTACTAAAAAACAACTTCTTGTTGCGTTCATCGGTCTTATCAATTGTAGTTTTCACGATTTCCATATATTCATTATTGTTGATCCACAGCGAGGGATCGCTGGCCAGGTAGGCATTAAACATTTCGGGATGCTTCAGGAAAGTATGCATCGTCAGTAAGCCTCCCAGCGAGTGGCCTATTAGTACACGATAAGGAGTTTTTTTATGATCTTTTTCCACGAAGGGAAAAACTTCCTCCCTGATATATTGCAAAAATTTTTCAGCGCCACCACTTGTTTTAAAAATTGAGCTGTCTTTAGCAATGAGAGGCGTCAGATCCCTGTTGCGGCCAATAGCCCCTTCGCCGAAATTTTGAATTCCTACAACTGTTATGGGTGGCATCGTTACGAAACGTTCGCTTACAAAACTTATCATGGTGGAAATAAAATCAGCATAGAATTCGCTATCGAGTACATAAATAACTGGTGATACTACGTCCTTATATTCAGGATGCACTGGCGGTTTATAAATGGTTATTGTTCTTTCCTCGTTCAAAACACGGGAAGAAATTTTATATTCTTTCAAAGCCAGTTTGGCTGAACTGTAGTGAGATTGAGCCAGCGATGAAACGCACATCATACTGGTACAAACGATCAGAGACATTGTACGTTTGAAAGAGGATGCTTTCTTTATCATAGTGTGTATATTTAAACATGGAGGTCAGCCTTCCTTCTTATCAAAAGAGAAAGTCGCAGCGCCTCAACTGCAAACCTTCTTTTTAAAATTAGTGTCACTGTATCACAAATTTTGCAACCTGCTGATCCGAACCTTTTGTTAGCATCGCCATGTACCTTCCTGTTGGAAGCCCATCCAAGTAGATCCTTTGTGTACTTGCATTATCCGCCATCAATGTTTTCAAGATTTTGCCCCTTGCATTCAATATTTGAATGGTGACCCCTGATATATTACTTGTTTTCCATTCAATATCCAGGTAAGGACGCGATCGGCTGTCTACGACCAACGAATTGCTATTGATCATCTCCCATCCGGGAATAGGTCCTATATAATTATAATAGTAGGGCTCCCAGCCCTGGGGCGAAATATTTCTGAGATCATAGAAACTCTGTCCTTTGATAACGTTTGTTATAAGAAGGACCCAAAAGCAAAGAATCAGTTTTGGATTCATAATAACTATTTTAAAAGTGACACCGATCAGTCGTGACAATACAATGCCGGCCACCACCCGGCGTGAAATTTTCATCTTTGGAATATTTCTGATAATAACTTGATTCTTTGCGAGGGTGCGGAAGAAGATGCCAGCTAGTCAAAACATATCGAAAGAAAATCAAAGGATAATTGCAATCAGATCTATTGCAGGTTTAGCTAACTGTATTCATTACACCCAATTGCTCCATCAGCGCCATTTGGTCTGCGATCAGCCAATGACTGATGATCTTATTGTTTTCGATTTCATAGCTGATGGAAAAAGGGAACTCAACTTTTTTATAGGTAGGTGGGATTCCATTAAGTTCACCTTCATGCCGGCCTTTAAGCCTTGCCCTTATAACAACACGATTTCCTTCGGCCACCATTTCATCTGCAAAAATTTCATAAGCAGGAAAAACAGAGTCGAAAAACTCAATATGCTCTATAAGGTGTTGGTCGGAGACATATTTTTCAAGGAGTTGTCTTGTTTTTTTT
>DASVAM010000146.1:0-4227 GCA_036376375.1 Chitinophagaceae bacterium | reverse complement strand
CAGTTCTTTTATGAGCATGTGGTGTACCTCCCGTCTGAAGCGGGAGGTTTTTATTTTAACCGATATTCTTTAAAAAATTTATTTTTGCGGCCTTTCCGCACGTCTCACCTGCGCCGTAATGGGGATGATATGAAGGCGGATTTTAAAACATATAAAATGAGTAAAGGTCCTGTTTCACAATTTATTCAACATCATTACCGCCATTTTAATGCAGCCGCATTGATGGACGCTGCAAAAGGTTATGAAAAACATTTATCAGAAGGTGGCAAAATGATGGTAACACTCGCAGGCGCTATGAGTACCGCCGAGCTTGGTCTTTCGTTGGCAGAGATGATCAGGCAGGATAAAGTTCATATCATTTCCTGTACAGGCGCCAATTTGGAAGAAGATATCATGAATCTGGTGGCACATAGCCATTACAAAAGGGTCCCTAATTATCGTGATCTTACGCCACAGGAAGAATGGGAGCTTTTAGAGAATCATTACAACCGTGTTACCGATACTTGTATTCCTGAGGAAGAAGCTTTTCGCCGCCTGCAAAAACACATCCATAAGCTATGGAAAGATGCTGATGATAAAGGTGAAAGATATCTTCCGCATGAATTCATGTATAAGATGTTGCTCAGCGGTGTTTTAAAAGAACATTATGAGATCGATCCAAAAGATAGCTGGATGATGGCAGCGGCGGAAAAAAATTTGCCGATTGTCGTTGGCGGATGGGAAGACAGCACGATGGGAAATATTTTCGCTTCTTATGTTATAAAGAACCAAATGAAAGCCACTACCATGAAAAGCGGAATTGAATACATGGTGTGGTTAGCAGACTGGTACAGGCAAAACAGCAGTGGCAAAGGTGTTGGATTCTTTCAGATCGGTGGAGGCATTGCCGGTGATTTTCCCATTTGTGTCGTGCCAATGATGTACCAGGATCTTGAATGGCAGGATGTACCTTTTTGGAGTTATTTCTGCCAGATAAGCGACTCTACAACTTCCTTCGGGTCTTATTCAGGCGCCGTGCCCAACGAAAAAATTACATGGGGGAAGTTGGGAATTGATACCCCGAAATACATTGTTGAAAGTGATGCCACGATAGTAGCGCCATTGATCTTCGCTTACTTGTTAGGTTGGTAATAAGATCTGTTGCTAATCGTTGGGATGAAAGTCAGCAAAATAAAAAAACCCCGGTTTTATACGGGGTTTCACTTTATATAGAAGGTAAGGATTAGCGTCCCGGATCTACACGATCTTCATGAGGGTCTCTTTAGTTCTTACGGGCATCACGGATATTTTTCTCGCGATCATGTATGCAAAACCGGAAACATAGAGTTTGATTAATTTTTTTTCACAAAGTTTTCTTTTAGGGTTCGAAGGGCCATAACAAATAAATAGACCGTTCCGTTCCAACAAAGTTTAATCCAATAAAAAAATCCCGCCAGCGGCGGGACTAACTATTTACAAGGCAAACGGATCACGAGAAATGCAGTTCTCTTCTTATCAATTCGGCTTCTCTTGAAGAGTGAAAACACCAGACAAGTAAAGAAATAACAAAAAGTTTGTGAATTGAACTTTCAACCACCAGACCTTCAAGATCGCTGAATAATATTTCAAATGCCCAAAAACAAATACTAATAACAAGAGCGGCCGATATACAAAAAAATGGATGTTTGTTGCTGATCATTGATAAAAAGACCATCGTAACTGCAAGGCCGGCATAAACAAGAAAATCGCCAGTAGTAAAAGAAATTTCGGGGATTATCCAAAGAACACCTGCTCCGGCGGCAAAGGACGCAGCACAGATCAATAAAATATTGCGTGTTTTGCGAAGCCGTTTATTAAGTTGAATTGTTTCCTGTGTGCGGTACATTTCGGAATAATCCACGTGATTTTGGGTGCCAATTTGCATAAGGGTAGGGTTTTTTTTAGACTGATTCATGAGTTTTTCGTAGACAATTTTGAACAGCTAAATAAGTAAAAAGTTTTCTTTTTTTCTAGGTAAAAATACCATTTCTTAGAAAGCTCTTTGGCCGTCAAGCGGTACGTCTCTTTTTAACATTTCCTCACGATTCGCCATCTCCAAAGCGGTATAAAATACCAGTTTTGCCCTTTTTTCCATCAGCTCGTATTTTATCTTATCAGGGGTATCAGTTGGCCTGTGGTAATCAGGATGAACTCCATTAAAGTAAAAGATGATCGGCACACCTTTTTGCGCAAAATTGTAGTGGTCACTGCGATAATAAAAACGATTTGGATCGTTGGGGTCATTGTATTTTCTGTCAAGCTTCAATTTTGTGTAGGTGCTATTGACATTTTCTGTTATTGGTGTCAGATCCGAGCTTAATTTATTATCCCCGATTACGTACACGTAATTTGCTGAATCTTTATCCTTCATATAGTCGTTGCCGATCCGGCCAATCATATCAATATTCAAATTCACTGTCGTTTTTTCAAGTGGGTAAACAGGATGATTAGAATAATATGCAGAACCCCATAATCCATGTTCTTCGCCGCTAACGGTCATAAATAAAATGCTGCGACGGGGACCCTTTCCGGCCGCTTTTGCTTTTGCAAATGCTTCAGCTAGTTCAAGCACACTTACGGTGCCACTGCCATCATCATCTGCGCCATAGAATATGGTAGTGTCATTTCTTTTGCCCACATGATCATAATGCGCCGTTATAATTACATACTCATCTTTTTTATCAGTGCCTTCAATCAATCCCATCACATTGCTTACATGAGTTGTAACATTTTTTTTCTGAAATGAAAGATCAATATTTGCTTTATAGATCTTTCCTTTCAATGTGCCGGATGTCATTTTATCAAAAATTCCCGTTCCCTCTTCACCCATGATTTCAGTGGCTACCTTTTCAGAAATATAAAACAATAAGGGGTTGAAATTACTCCTGTAACCATTCAAATTCCAGCCACCTCCGCGATTCGCTCCTGGCCTTCCGGACGTTGAGCCAAACGATTTTGAAACCAGGAGTACAGCAAGGGCCCCTTTCTTTGATGCATTTTGTAGTTTTCCAAATGTTTGACCCGGATTCATGTTACCGGTTTGTGCAGATTTATAATCAGCGGGTGTGCCATCCAGAATTAAAACAGCTTTACCACGAACATCAAGATCCTTATAACTATCCATTTTGTCATCTACAATTCCATACCCTGCAAATACAACTTCTGAAAAAGGTATTTCTGCTGAGTAATTAGCATTATTATTCAGGTAATCCTTATTTATCTCAAAAGATTTTCCATTAACACTTATAGATGAAGACACTACTGAATCCTTATAAAGCGGATAAGGCATACGATAGCTATCGCCATTTCCCGGCTTTAACCCAATGGATTTAAAATACTCTTCAATATAGCTCCCGGCTTTTTCGAGGCCGGGTGATGGAGTATCTCTTCCCTCCATTTCAGCAGAGGCAACGATATAAAGATGTCTCTTAAGGTCAGCAGCCGTGATCGAGTTACCAAACTTTTCGATCGCCTTATTTTTTTTTTGCGCAGTAACGGTAAGCAATGGAAGCAAAGCAACGAGTAATAGCGTAGTTTTTTTCATGTAGTTCTTAAGTTTACCTGAGCCAATGGCCCGATTTATAATAAATGAATTTCGCAGGACTCAAATATAAGCCTGATAGTTTTTAAAGAAACCATAAATGGATGAAAGGTATTCAAGGACGATGGGTTCAGCAACCTTCGGCAATCTTTTCTACCCGGCGCTGATGGCGACCACCTTCAAATGGCGTATTGATAAACAATTGCAGCATCTTTTCGGCATCCCCTTCGCGTACAAAACGAGCAGGGATGCATAGCACATTTGCATTATTGTGTTCCCTGGCCAGCTTAGCCAATTCTTCCCCCCAGCAAATGGCGGCCCGAATGCCTTTGTGTTTGTTGGCTGTTATAGCAACACCATTAGCGCTGCCGCAAAGTAGTATGCCAAATGAAGCCTCCCCTTTTTCAACTGCGTCGGATACCGGATGGGCAAAATCAGGGTAATCAACAGAGTCTTTTGAATGAGTGCCAAAATCGTGGTAACTAAGATCTTTGGCTTCCAAAAAAGAGATCAACTCTTCTTTGAAATCATATCCTGCATGGTCACTGCCGATCGCAACGGGTTTACTCAGATCAAATGATGATGACATAAGGCAATTTTAAGATGAAAAGATTAGAAATTGCATCACAAAGTTAACGGACTTCCGAGAGCTGAACTAAGAACTTTTT
>DASVAM010000140.1:0-3278 GCA_036376375.1 Chitinophagaceae bacterium | reverse complement strand
TGGATAAGGCAATGGGACTTCGTGACACGAGCCTGCACACTGCCGGGTTTATTTATGCGATCACCGGTACGGCTACCGCATTAGGGTTTATTTCATGGGCACTGACCTATGATTGGCCATTGAATTTTGGCGGCAAACCATTTTTCTCGCTGCCGGCGTGGATACCTATTACCTTCGAGTTAACGGTCTTATTTTCTTCGGTAGGCATGGTGCTTACATTTTGTTACCTGTGCCAGATAGCCCCATTCGTAAAAAAGGATCATTTCAATTTAAGGTCGACAGATGACATTTTCGTAATGGCCTTGTCCTGTACAGAAAAAACAAATGATGCGGAGTTAATATCACTATTACAAAGTTTAGGAGCAAAAGATGTAAAAGTGGATCACCGTGAAGATCGTTGGTGGTTGGGCCGTTATGATAAAGAACAAATCATTGAAAAGAAAAAAGTGGAAGTAGTAGCATAATTGAATAAAAAATTCAGGATGAGAAAAATTGCAATTATTACCGGCGTTGTTACTGCAGGGTTGCTGTTGGGCAGTTGCAGGGATAAAAGAAGTACCGGTCGAACGTATATGCCGGACATGGCCTATAGCCGTGCTATTGAAACTTATGACGCGCTGGATTCATTAAGATTTACGGGCGACACCCTGGAGAGAGGAGCAAAGATCTATTACGACAGGATGCCCGTGGAAGGAACTGTTGCCAGAGGGGAATTGCCTGCATTTCCATTAGCCATGGATAAAATGGGGGATTCTGTAAATTATGTTGCGTCAAAAAGCATTGCTAATCCTTTGCCTGCGTTAAGTGCGGTCGATTATTTAGAGGCAGCAAGATTATACCTGATAAATTGCGGCATTTGCCATGGCGAAAAGCTTGATGGCATGGGTCCATTGTTTGGTGGAGGCGAAGGTCCTTATACAGCTGCACCAAAGAACCTCATCACTGACCCAATAGTTGGAAACATGCCAGACGGACAAATGTTTTATTCCATTACTTATGGTAAAAATGCAATGGGAAGTTATGCATCGCAGCTAACTACCAAACAACGCTGGATGATCGTTCATTATATTAAAGACAAGCAGCAAGTAGCAAAAAGCAAACCAGCGGCGGCTGATACTTCGGCAACGGCTAAGAAATAAAAAGATTTTTGAAGCATAATAAAAGGTAAACTGATGACTATCCGGGAAAAATTTGAAATACCATCACGCTACAAAATGTGGTCGTACGCATTGATGGCGATCGGTATTATTTCGATCATACTGCTTTATGTTACACACGGCGCCAAAAGCGGTGCTGAGCATGAGCATGAAAGAGCAAGATTCTGGTCGAGCTTGTTGCAGAACAGTGTATTCTTTTTATTGGTCGTTAATGCTGCTATGTTTTTTCTCTGCGCAACAATTCTTGCCTGGGGTGGTTGGACAACAAGTTTCAGAAGGGTCTCAGAGGCGATCGCATCTGCAGTACCAATAATTGGAATCATTTGCGGTGCGATCTTATTGGCAATTGTTTTTGGGAGCGATCATGCAATTTATCATTGGGCAGCACCGGAAGACCATCTTGATAATATTCTAAAACATAAATCGGGGTTTCTCAATAAAACATTTTTTACCGTATGGACAGTGCTGACAATTGTCCTTTGGTCTTTATTGGGTAAAAAAATGAGAAATCTTTCCTTAAGTACGGATGCAAGAAAGATGAGTGTGGAAGAAGGAAAGAAATTCCAATGGACAAATACTGTTTGGTCAGCTTTGTATTTGCTTGTGTTTGCTCTTACGGTTATGTCAACAATTCCATGGCTATGGTTAATGAGCATTGATGCCCATTGGTACAGCACCATGTATAGCTGGTACACTTTTGCAAGCACATTCGTATCCGGTGTTGCACTGATTGCTTTATTTGTTGTGTACCTGAAGAACAAAGGTTACCTGGAGTACACGACTGAAGAACATCTTCATGATCTTGGAAAATTCATGTTCGCATTTTCCGTGTTCTGGTGTTACCTGTGGTTTAGCCAGTATATGTTGATATGGTACAGTAACCAGCCGGAGGAAACAAAATACTTTGAACCAAGGGTAGAAGGACCTTACCGCGGAATTTTCTTTTTGAATATCATCATTAATTTCATTGCACCGCTTTTGTTGTTGATGAAGAGAGGCGCAAAAAGAAATTATACAACGGTGACGATCCTTGGCGTAGTGATCCTGTTTGGTCACTGGCTGGATTTCTTCCAGATGGTGCACCCGGCCACTTCACCAGATCATGTGCCGATGATGTTATATGATCTTGGAATTGGTCTTGGCTTTGTTGGCTTGATCATGCTGATCGTGGGAAGGACATTGGCAAAACATCCGTTGGTACCAAAGAATCATCCTTTCTTTAAAGAAAGTGTGATCCATCATACATAGAGGCCCCTCCAACCTCCCCGAAGGGGAGGCTTGCGAAGAGCTTATATAAAACAGTTCTTGTAAAAAAAATAAATTTCGAAAAGCTGGCCTTGTGCCTTGATGGCCTCCTCCACCGGAGGAGGTCGGGAGGAGGCCAATAAATTGAACAACTAAGAATATGCAAACGACTTTCATAATATTGATCCTCTTGCTTGGCTTTTTGATCACGTTCCAGATAGCTAAAGCGAGTGAGTATGTGTCAGTGATGCGCGGAGAAGAAAAATCAAGAAAGCAGAATAACAGGATCAATGCCTTTTTATTACTTGCATTTCTTATTCTCGGTTTGATAGGTGTTTATTATTGTAACGAAAAATATGGCCCAAAGATTTTACAATTTGGGTCGTCGGCATCTAACCACGGCGTTGATGTTGACAATATGCTGAAGATCACTATTATCATTACAGGTATCGTGTTTGTTATTACTCAATTCATTCTTTTCTGGTTTGCCTATAAATACCAGGAATCAGACAAAAGAAAAGCATATTATTACCCGCATAATAACAAGCTCGAAGTTATCTGGACCGCGGTGCCTGCCATCGTGTTAACAGTAATGGTTGGATTTGGTCTGTATTATTGGTTTAGAATAACTGGCGAAGCTCCCGCAAATGCAATGCAGGTGGAAGTAACCGGAAGCCAGTTCAAATGGGAATACCGTTATCCCGGAAAAGACAAAGTGTTAGGTAAAAAATATTACAAAGCCATTAATGAAGGAGCGAACAATCCATTAGGTCAGTTATGGGAAGATTCTACTAACAAAGATGATATTTATATTACAGGTGAAGACCTTCACCTTGTGGTAAACAAGCCGGTAAAGCTTATCATTAATGCAAAGGA
>DASVAM010000131.1:0-3671 GCA_036376375.1 Chitinophagaceae bacterium | reverse complement strand
CATGATCTGTTTATAAGATCGGATAGTTGGATGGCTACGATAGATCATCAACCAATCCCAACTTATATAAAGAAAGATGACTTATTGTTAAAAGAGGAAATGACCGTAGGTGAAAACGTACTAAAAGAAATTAAAACCATCACGAAGCCAACATGGCTTACTTATCATTTAGTGAAACCATTTAGTGATTTGCAGAGTGACAACTTCACATTGGAGTCTTCCATAAAAAATACATTTGCAGAAGGGCCGGCTGTTTGTAAAACTGCAAAAATATTTGTGCTATGTAGCAAAGGAGCATTCATTATCCCATTTACGATTCCCGGTTGTATCAGTGATATCAACTTAAAAGCAAATGATAATTATCTGGACGGTAATTCAAATGATCTGTCTTCTTTCAGTACTGATCTTTCTGAATGGGCAAATGTGAAAGTGGAAGTGAAGGCCCGGGTAATGAAAGTTTATCTGTATGATAAATTGATCAGGGAAGAAAAATATTTGCAGGATGCAGGTGAAGTGGTTGGTCTTCGTTTTAGTTTTCTTGGCGCAGGCGCTGTGAAGAATATAAAAATGCTGAATGCGAAGGGAGAAAGAGTTTACAATGATCTTACGAATGATAATTAAGGGTTCCCTGAAACACTATTTATTCCTCTGGTAAAGTTTTGTATAAAGATATTTCAACATCTTTAATAGCTTTGGAGCCCCTAACTGTAACAGAAAATGTTGACGGACCATAACTCACGTTGTATGCGTAGTCCATAAACCCAATACCGGTAGGAAATAACCCCAGTCCCTTTATAGTGCCTATTTCATTTTTCAGCAATTCATCTGCCTTGATGCTGTCGACCAAATCCTGGTAAGCCTTGGAGCTGTTTAGCAAAAGAACCCCACCTCCGGCAATACCTAATGCGACTATAATGATGCCGATGAAGAACTGTGGGATGAAAGGACTCTTCTTTTGAGCTTCCAGTATTTTTTTCAGGTCAATAAAAAATCCCATCAATCCGGTCACCAGCATGATCCAGCCAAAATGTTTGCTATCCCAAAAGAAATAGATGTTTAACATGCGACATAGATAGCCGTAGATCAAAAGCAGGAAGGCAACAATAATGAGGATTTTAGTGCTCGTGCTCATGAGGAAGAAAAGTTTCTTATGCTAAAATTAAAAATTTTTTTAAGCGGCATGCAACATTCTGGCAAAAACGGTTACTTTATATAAAACCGGTTGTCTGGCAACTGAAACCTTAATACCAACGGCTGACGTTTTGGTGCGTCAATGCATAGAGGGCGATCATTCTGCCTATCGTGTATTGTATGACCGTTATTCAAAAGCCATGTACAATACTGCTTTAAGGATCGTGAATAAAACGACTGATGCGGAAGATATATTACAGGATTCTTTTACCGATGCCTTTATGCAGCTCAGTTCTTTTGAACATAAATCAACCTTTGGGGCCTGGCTGAAACAGATCGTGATATTTAAAAGCGTATCGCTTTTGAAAAGACAACGAATAAGTTTTGTAGACATGGAAAAAGCAGGAGATCTGGCGGATGAAAATGAAATGGATGAAAATGATATATGGTACACGGTGGACATGATCAAACAGGCAATGCAACGATTACCCGATGGTTACAGGACAGTTTTATCGCTGTATTTATTTGAAGGGTATGATCATGAAGAGATCTCGGAGATACTTGGAATTGCACAATCTACCGTTCGAACACAATACATAAGAGCTAAACAAAAATTATTAAAACTTTTAAAAAAAGGAGAAGTCTATGAACAGTGATCTTGAAAAATTCATCCGCAAAAATCGTGATGATTTTGATGATGCCGATCCTTCAAATAAAGTTTGGAAGAATATCGGGCAATCACTTCCCCTAAAAAAAGAAGCCAGGCGGTTTACCATCAGAGATATTTATAAATGGAGTGCTGCTGCCGCGGTTTTCTTTATCGCATTAACATCAGTTTATTTTTTATTGATAAGAAAACCGACCGATAGCGATCCGGAGAAAACTTCCACAGTAAAAACCGGAACAGAGGAAAATCCATCACGACTTGACAATTTTAACAGCATATCGATCGAGTATGCTGCAGAAATCAAAGAAGCAACACAAGAGGTTCAAAGTCGTCAAAAGGAACTACATGCGGCTATTGCCAACGACCCTGAACTTTATCGAAAGTTCCGGCAGGACCTGAATACACTCGATAGCTCATATCGGCTTTTAAGAGAACAAGCTGCTCAGAGTATGAATGCGGATGTGATCATTAAAGCTATGATCCAAAACCTGCAGATGCAGGCCGAACTGCTTGGCAGGCAGTTGATGATCATCCATGAATTTAAAACAACAAAAACTTCAACAAATGAAAAGAGCATTTAAAAACATTTTTCCAATTCTATTTTTGCTTACAACTGTCCAACTGTCTGCCCAGGAAGAAGAAAAGGATAAGAAGGAGAGGAAGAGGTATGAGCATTTTAAAGAAAGAAATATTTCAAAAACCTATACGGCTTCGGGGAATACATTGAATATTGACAACCGGTTTGGTCACGTGAAGATCACCACCTGGGATAAGAACGAAATAAAGGTGGACATTCATCTTGAAACCAGTTCCACAAATAAGGAATTTACTGAAAAAAGCTTCGAGCGGATGGATGTTGAAGAGAGCAAGAACGGCAAGGATATCACGTTAAAAACCATTCTCAATAAAGGCGGGGAGAAAAAGACGGGCTGCGATGATTGCAGTAATACGATCGTTGTTGACTATGATATTCGTATCCCGGCCAGCAATACATTAACGATCCAGAACTCTTTTGGCAATGTGACCATACCTGATTATACCGGGCCAGTTTCTCTTACCGTCAAATACGGTGAATTAGTTGCCGGGAAACTTTCCCGTCCTGAAAAGATTGAGGTGTCTTTTGGTAAAGCAGATCTGAAAAATATTGGCAACGTTAACCTGGAGTTCAAGTATTCAAAAGTTACGATTGGCAATCTTACGGGTAACTCTAAATTGAAATTTTCTTTCTGCGGTTATAGCAAGGTCAATTTGGATAATGGGATTACATCACTCACGGTTAATGATTCTTATAGCTCCGTGCATATTGTCCCGCCAGCTAAACTGGCAGCCACTTATACGATCTCGACCAGCTACGGTTCGTTTGTTGATAAAACTGATATTGGGATCAACCGGACCGATACACCTTCTAAATATGGAGCGGATCAAAACCGCCGTTTTGAAGGTAAATCCGGCGCTGGTACCGTGAAAGTCGATATCAAGTCAAGCTTTGGTAAAATTATGATCGGTGAAGGCACTGAAAAAGATATGAAAGAAAAGAAGAAAGTCAGAACGTAGTTTTCCTCATGTTTTGTGTATAGTCATGAAAGGTCCTGTTGCGAAAGCAGCAGGACTTTTGTTATGCTTCATGAACTTCCTGCATATACTTATAACCTGATGCAGTGTTAAAAAGCAATATATTGTCCTTTTCAGTTATACTTTTTTTTCTTTTTAAATGATCCAGGGCTTTCCATGTTGCGCTGCCTTCCGGAGAAACAAATATTCCTTCAGTTTTCGCAATTTCTTTTATACCATCCCGTATCTCGTTTTCAGTAACTGTTATCACTTCTCCTCCTGATTCAGTAATCACTTTCTTTATCAAATTCATTCCAAATGG
>DASVAM010000115.1:0-2731 GCA_036376375.1 Chitinophagaceae bacterium | reverse complement strand
CATAACAATATTATCAATAACGGCGGCGGGAAACAGGTCAAAAGAAAATGTTTTGCGGTCAGGCTCCGTGCTGCTTAATAAAATACCATTCAGCATGGCCTGGTTATAACGATCACTTAATCCCCGAACGACAAGATATTTTCCTTCCTGTACCGAGGTGCCGGGTACTCTCTTTAAAACATCACCCGTGTTTTTATCCGGTGAGCGACGAATTGCCTCGGCAGATATTACAGATGCAACTGTATTTGTATTTTTCTGAAACTGTATCAGCGCCGCCGCAGTTTCTCTTCTTGCTGAGGATGATGTTGCTTTTACCACAACACCTGTTAACGTATTTTTTTCTGATTCATTTAATATGACCTGCAGTTCATTGATCTGCCCGTTCACTACTTCAACATCTGATATGGTCTTGGTTTCATAGTTGACCGATGAAATGACCAGCGTATATTTTTTTCCAATAGCAAGTGTAAGAGAAAAGCTTCCGTCTATATCAGTAGTAGTTCCGGTATTAGAGCCTTCAATTTGTACGGTCGCCCCGGTCACCGGATCATTCTTTTTATTAAGGATCTTACCGGTAAGCTTTATATTTTGCGAAAAACTTAAGAGAACCAGTCCAAACAGCGCCGTGAAGGTTAGTAGTAGTCTTTTCATTTGCATCTTAATTACGACGCAAAAGAACCACCATAACATTATGCCCCTGTTAATGGGCGGTTATGGAATTATGACCCCCGTATTAACTTAATGTTAATCGATCTGATGCTGAACCGGGTATCATGCCGGAAACTAAAATCGGAATTGAAGCCTGGCCGTCACGACATTATCGTCCAGGTCCGTCGTATACCCGGCAAGTTGTGTGGTTTCATTTTTTACCCAATCATAATAGAGAACCAGCTTAAGATTCAAATTAAGATGTAGCACATAACCCAATCCAAGGGTATTATATCTTACATCTGCCGGACTTGTGTGTGATCCTGCTTTTCCAATTTCATTACCTTTTACTGTGGTGTTTGGATCATACCAGTCGTACTTAACAAGCAATTGGTGTTTAGGATTGAATAAATTTTGAAGAAAATAAAAAAAGGCACCGTTGAAATTGCGGATATAGGTAGGCGCGGGCACCCCGTTCGTGCTTGGCAATGACCCGGGATTTTCTGTAGTTAACTGCGTACCCGGTTGTGTACCAAACCAATATTCTGCACGCAATTCAGTTTCTCCCCAGCCATGATGAATTTTGTATTGAATATCACCGCCATAATAATGACGCGGAGCGGAGTGTCCTAAATTTGATTCAGAAGAATCAACTATAAATATTTTATCTCCATTAGAAGCCTCCCCCATTTCATACACGTATTTTGTTGCATTTTTCCAGCCACCTCTCAGAAGGGAAACACCGGCACCTAATTCAGTTTTATTTATTTCATATGGCTTCAGGGTAATCCTGCTGATAAAATCTTTGTAGCTGTCAAAGTCTGTGGTGCCCGATGCTCCCTGGCCATTAAAAAAACCAGCATCCCATTTAATATGATATAAATTATGGGTTCTTTCCTGTGGCTCAAATGAAGCCATTACCCCAATATCTCTTTCACTGGGCATTAGAATTTGAGACATTCTTCCTCTTTCGGGTGTTTCCCGGTAAGATGAACTAAGGTTGACCTCGTAGCCAAATGGACGGGCAAAAAACCCTGCTGTTGTTGACAACACATTGTACTTTGTCTCAAATACTCTTACAAACATATCTCTTACCCTCACAGCTCTTTCAGTGACATCGATTTGAAATGCAAACTGAGCGGATGGCAAATTGGCTTTTGACTTAAGGATATAATCCATCCTCAATCTTGCCCGCCGGAGCATAAAACGTGAACTTGAATAGGTGGAAAAATCACCCCCGGCAAAAGATTCAGCTCCGTCTGCACTGGCTACCTGGAACTGTGGTTGTATATAACCAGAGAAATAAATGTTCTCAAATCTTTTGATCACGGGTCTTACGGTATCCTTTATAAAAAAAGAAGAATCAATTTCTGTCAAATATCGTTGTGCATTGATTCCAACGCACAAACACAAGGTGATTATCAGGGCAACTGGTCGCTGCATATAAAGCTTAACCATTGAATAATAAATTTTTAATATTGGGTTAATAGACCGCGGCAAGTTATTAATCTTGCTAAGAAATCAATGTTACCCGGTCTTTAATAAATCGTTACCTCTATATTAAGTTTGTATTAATTCTAGTTTTGTGCCAATTGGCTTATAAATGACCGGGTATCTTCGTTAACAATAAAAATCACCTTATGGCTGGGTTAAATTCAATCATGAAATTATTTGTTCCCAAGAACAGAGTCTTCTACGAGCTCTTTGAAAAAGTTGCAACAAATTCAGCAGCTATGGGAAATAAACTAAGAGCCCTGGTAACGGAACCGGATTTTGATAAAAGAACAGCCATTATCAACCAGATCGAAGATCTTGAACATGCTAATGACGAGCTAACCCATAACATTTTTACAGAATTAGGAAGAAATTTTATCACGCCTTTTGACAGGGAAGATATCCATTACCTGGCAACTTCCCTGGATGATATAGCTGACACCATCTACGCTTCCGCTAAAAAGATCAATTTTTACAAGGTGAACCCTAATGATCTCGGTATACAAAAATTAGCAGAGATCATCGAACAGAGCGCCGGCTTAGTAAGCAATGCGGTGACTTCTTTGCGGGATATGAAAAACCTTCGATT
>DASVAM010000114.1:0-2801 GCA_036376375.1 Chitinophagaceae bacterium | reverse complement strand
GGTAGAAAAAAATAATCCCTATAGGGTGATCGGTTTTGATCAGAAGCAGAATTATGCAAAAATCTCTTTTTCAGGGAAAAGAGGAGAGAGGAAAATGACGGTTCAATATTTGGGGCTACAAGGTGAACTTTTGGGTGAATGGAGTATCACAGAAAAGGACTTGAGATATCAATAATAAACGACGAGCAACCAGCATCGAATTACCAGCAACCAGCATTATGACCATTCATTTCACATATGAAAAATCAAAAGTATTGCAGGGGCTACGTTATCATTTTATAACGAGGCCAGAGTTGCGGCTCATGATCATCCTGGTGAATGTGTTTGCCTTGCTTTCTGCCACTTTGTTTTATTTTAAAATTGTAACACCACTTGCATTTTTTATTGGTTCGGTTCTCTGGTTTGGGTTAATGATCAGTGTTTGGTTTTTGTTGCCAGCCGTTATTTATCGTCGCAATACTACTTTTAAGGATCATTTTGATATGAGTTTTGAAGACAATGGTTTTTCGTTAGGGAATGAGAGAGGCTCACGCAACTGGTCATGGCAGAAGCTAAGTACATTTCTAGAAAGCCCCCATTTCTTTCATTTATATTTTGACAGCCGCACCTTTTTTCTTGTGCCAAAATCAGGATTCAGATCAACCGACGAAGTTTTTGAATTGAGGCAATTGTTGAAGGAGAAAATAAGGAAGAATTAATTGGCAACAGGCAACTGGCAAATAAGAAAAATTGCAGATTGTCGATTGCATATTGCCTATTGTCTATTGCCCATTGTTCACAGCTCTTTCACCATCTCATAATGTGGAATCGTGATCTCAATAAATTCAGGTCCGTTTATCTTATATCCCATTTTCTCAAAAAATGGAACGGTTGGTTTTCTGGCATGCATGCTCATGATCTTGTAGCCGTGATCCCTTGCGAGGTTTTCGGCAAACTGTATAAGTGCCCTTCCAATGCCCTTTCCCTGCAAATTATTTAATACTGCCATCTGTCTTAGCCTGGCAATTCTCGGATCCATTTCAACGATCATACAACAGCCAAGCATTTGCTCATCTTCGAAGGCCCCTATAAGAAGATTATCTTTTTCCTTTTCGATTTCTGCCTCAGAAAAACTAAGGCCAAGTGGTTTCCGTAAAATGTCTTCCCGCATTTTTATCATTTGCTGATATTCAGGAGTGCCAAAGTCTATTATTTTCAGAGCCATAGTTGGTTTCGATTGTTATCGATGCTGGATTTCCCGATTGAAGTCCCTCCCGGACAATTTACAACATAAATTGATACTATCAGCCGGTTGCAATTACATTTTCTGGTAAACTTTTGCGCCTAATCATTCAAAGTCAGTAAGTTTGGAGCAGTAAGAAAAAAACGCTGTAAATGCGGTAGTTAATTCAAATATTCTATTTTTGCAGCCATATTTAACTAAAAAATCTCATCATGTCAGACATTGCATCAAGAGTAAAGAAAATCATTGTAGACAAACTAGGTGTTGATGAAGCAGAAGTAACGAACGAAGCTTCTTTCACGAATGATCTGGGTGCCGACTCGCTCGACACTGTGGAGTTGATCATGGAGTTTGAAAAGGAGTTCAACATTTCTATCCCTGATGAGCAGGCAGAAACCATTACCACTGTTGGCCAGGCAATTGCTTACCTGGAAGAAAATGCAAAATAATTTATCCCGATCCAGGCTGTATATTTTGCCTGTCTCGCTTAAGGCGAGAGAATAAATTTTATCCGCCTTCTGCTGATATCGGGAGGCGGTTTTAGTTACATCACGGCTGCTTAACTTTAATAATAATTTGAGCTGGCAAATATGGAATTGAAAAGAGTAGTAGTAACGGGACTGGGAGCAATTACGCCGATCGGCAATACGATTGATGAATACTGGAATGGTTTGATCAATGGTGTTTCCGGTGCGGATATGATCACCCTATTCGATGCATCTAAATTCAAAACAAAATTTGCCTGTGAAATAAAAGGATTTGAGCCGACGGCATTCCTTGAAAAAAAAGAAGCACGAAAGATCGACCGGTTTACACAGATCGCATTGGTGGCAAGCGACCAGGCTGTAAAAGATGCCGGAATTACAAATGATAACGTCAATACTGACCGGGTTGGTGTAGTTTTCGCAAGTGGCATTGGTGGACTAATCACTTTCCAGGAAGAGGTCATGAATTTTGCAAAAGGGGATGGTACACCGCGTTTCAATCCATTCTTTATTCCAAAAATGATCCTTGATATTGCGGCAGGGCAAATATCAATGCGTCATGGTTTCAGGGGACCAAATTTTGCCGTGGTCAGCGCCTGTGCATCCTCTACGAATGCAATGATGGAGGCTTGTAACCTGATCCGCCTCGGTAAAGCAGATATAATTCTTACGGGGGGAGCCGAAAGTGTGATCAGCGAAGCTGGTGTGGGTGGTTTTAATGCCATGAAGGCATTGAGTGAAAGAAATGATGATCCAAAAACAGCGAGTCGTCCTTATGATAAAGACCGCGATGGTTTTGTAATGGGAGAAGGCGCCGGTGTGGTTATTCTCGAATCCCTTGATCATGCCATTGCGAGAGGTGCAAAAATTTATTGTGAGGTTGCTGGTTCAGGTGCAACAGCTGATGCACACCATATCACCGCGCCGCATCCGGAAGGATTGGGAGCAAAGAACGTAATGAATGCAGCATTGGAAGATGCAGGCATGAAGCCTACAGACATTGATTATATAAATACTCACGGTACATCAACACCGCTGGGTGACATTGCGGAAGTGAAAGCGATCGTTGATGTTTTTGGAGACCATGCTTACAA
>DASVAM010000100.1:0-10912 GCA_036376375.1 Chitinophagaceae bacterium | reverse complement strand
CCCAAAATACCCTTGAAGACAATTCGTCGCCGCCAATGGCCGTGGCACCCGCAGTATAGTTTGCCGTATTTGCAGAAGCTTCTACATTGGGATACGACAATCTTCTTGCAAATCCGGGGCCACTAAGATCTCCTGAAACCGGATTCGGAGTTAGAGCCGGAAATCCGGATCTTCTGAAGTTTGCAAAAGCTTCCGTGCCGTTTCTTATGTTTACGATCCAGTATTGCGTATTGATCAGCTTAAGCGCATCCGCGGCATTGTACAGCACACTGGGATCATTAATATAGGCGGTGATTGCAGCAGCGGAAATCGGAGTCGTTCCAGGATAGAGAGCGTATGCCTGCATGTCAGCAGTGATCGCATTTTCATAATAGGTCTTTGCCTGCGCATCTCCACCGGCGATCCAGCCTTGTTTGGCAGCCTCTGCCAGCAATAAAGACGTTTGCGCATATGTCACCCAAAAATTCGGAGCTGCAGGTGATGCCAGCTTATTTATATTAAACTGAGAATAGGCAAGGCCTCCGCCCCTCTTACCTCTGTGTGGAGGATTTTCAAGCACGCCATTTTCTATCCCGATCGGCACACCATACTGGTTGGCCAGTGTAACATCCGGATTAGGATCTGCTGTAATATTTCCAGGGTCTGCAAATTGGGCTATCATGAACTGTGCCCGGGGATCACTTGTAGATTTCAGTTGGTTTACAAAAGGCTCGGCCGCATAGTTGAATTGGGAGAAGTTTCGCAACACATTGTTATCACCATCCAAATAGATCGAACCATCGTATTTTACAAGAGCATTATCAGCATTGGAGGTCATAACGCCGCCGGCAAGGGCTTCAGCAACGATCGTTTTGGCTTTATTTGCATCTAATTTTGAGTAACGCATTCCCAATCTCAATAATAGTGAGTTACCGAGTTTTTTCCACTTCGTCACCTGGTCGTTGGCATTTGTAGTTTTGGTTGTGGCGTGTGCATTTGCACCGTAAAACAGATCGGCAGAAACGTAATCGCCGGTGGTACTCAAACCAGCGATGGCTTCCTTTAGCTCCTTATAAAGATCATTATAGATAGCAGCATCATCATCATATTTTGGATAGAAGAGGGCATCGCTGACTGCTTTTCCTGCTTCTGAATAGGGGACATCTGCATAAGCGTCCACCATACCCATAAAGACCTGTGCCTTCCAGATGCGGATCATGTTAATTAAGTTTTTGCGAGCACCATCCACATTCAAAATATTTAACGCCTGTATCATATTTTTGATGGAAGAGTTATACTCACCCCATTTGGGATTGCTGTTTCCATCAATGTCTATATTGAAACTGAACCCCTGGGTAGCTCCCGTATTGTATGGCACTACAAATTGCTGGACAATGATATGTTCCGCATTCCATGTACCGATATGCGTTCTCTGCGCGCCCGCAAAGAGAAGAGCAGGATCTATTGATGTTACTGCATAAGGGTTCGTGTTTATCTTTTCAAAATCTTTATCGCATCCTGTAAAAAGCAGGATGAGGCATGCCGGGATTAATCGTCTGAATATATTTATCATGATCACTAGAATTTAACGTTTAAAGAAATATTGTAGTTGCGGGTAGTGGGCAATGAGGAGTTCTCATAACCGGCCCTGATGTCACCAGATGACTGGATGGCTTCGGGATCAAGACCCGGTAAATCTTTATGAATAATAGCCGCATTCCGAACCGCAGCAGATAATGTTAACCCTTTGACGAAATTCAGCATAGTTACTTTTTTCAAGAGGTTTGTGAAATTATATGCCAGTGAAACATTTCTGAGTTTGATAAAATCTGATTTGAACGTAAACGGATCACCAATCTGATAGTTCCTGTAATCTGTCCAATGACCTTGCAGACCATTGTTCGCAACGTTAATTCGGGTGGTGTTAGGCTGACCTGAACTTTGATAAACTCCCGGAACTAATAATCCACCTTCACGTCCTTCCAAAGACAACTTCGAAAGCCCTTGCCGTGTCATGTTCAGGAGTGTAGATGATAATACAGTACCTCCGAATTTATAGTCGAAAAATACAGTCAGTGCAAAGTTCTTATAGGTGACATTATTATTCCACCCCCCGGTAAATTTCGGAATAGAACTGCCGACCGGATGAAAGCCAGTTCCTATCGGGCCAGAAGTATTATCCTGAATGAGACGACCGGAATTATTTACGAGAATTTCGCCTTTAGCATTTCTAAGATAACTCTTTGTGTACAGCTGGTTCATTGCGAGCCCTTCTGTATATCTTATTTCACCAAGAAACTCATTACCTGTCCCATTAAAGTATAAAAGCAAGCGGGTCCCGCTCGGTGTGCCTACATCAAGCACTTCTGTTTTGAGATATGTATTGTTCCAGGAAGTTGTCCAGCCAAAAGACTTACCCTGTATCACCTTGAATTCAACTAAGGTTTCAAGACCGCTGTTCTTCAAAGAAGCTTCATTTTGTTTCGACGTGTTATATCCTGAAGTAGTGGAAAGGTTGATATCTATTATCTGATCGGTTGTCACTTTATCAAATGCTGCGATGTCAACCATTAGTCTGTTCTGGAACAGTCGCAACTCAAGACCAAGTTCTTTTTCCTCCACGGTGAAGGGTTGCAGCAAAGGATTGGGTGCTGCTGTCCCGCTTATACTGCCTAAGGTTTGACCATTAAACAAATTTGCATTGAAAGAATATGTTAGCAAACCATCAAACGGGCCCACACCGGCGACACTACCCACCTGCGCCCATGAAGCTCTGAGTTTACCATACGATAACCAGCTTTGATTTTTTAATAATTCAGAAAAAATAAAACTCCCTGAAACAGAAGGATAAAACTTACTATTGCTTTCAGGATTTAGGACAGAGAACCAATCGTTTCTCCCGGTGATATTAAGATATACCATCCTGTTCCATCCAAATTCTGCCAATCCGTAAAGAGAATTGATACGGGATCTTTGAAAAAACATTGGATTCGCATTTTTAACCGTGCCATTAGCAATGCTATAAAGATCGGGAACAGTAAAATTGCTGGCACTTTCACTTATATTATGAACCTCTGACCGTAAGGTGTTTCCGCCGAAACTGGCATCAACAGAAAATTTTCCGAATTCTTTATTTCCTCCGATAAGAAAATCTGCGTTTACATCCGTTGACCAGGTATGCCCGATATTATAACTGCCTCTATAAGTGCCGTCCGTGGTGTTAATTCTTACTGCAGCGCCGGTGGCATTCGTTGCATTCGACTCTGTAAAATTATTGTATCGATCCAGGTTGAATCGGCCTTGGGCATAAAGCCAGTCCGTAATATCAAAGCGAAGTGTGACCGTTCCCAGGAAGCGATTTCTGTCTTCTGTGTAACGTTGGCCGGTTTGTAACGGCACATAAGGATTATTGATCGTATTTAAGAATCCATTGGTCTTCCATTCACCGAGCGTCACAGGGTCAATCGCGTGGTCTCTGTACGCCTCAATTGGTACGGACACCGGCATCCGGTTAAAGAAATTTACAGCACCGTCCCCTTGTGTTCCTATCTGCGGCGGATTAATATAGTCCTCATCGGTGTAGTTGACATTCAATTGTAATTTCAGTTTCTGCGTGACATTATGATTCAAACCCACATTGAAAATTCTCCTTTTATATTCGTTATTTGGGACAATGCCATTTGCATTTGTTGTGGAAATTGATGCTCTGAAACTTCCGTTTGCATTGCCGCCGGATAATCCCAGTGTATTGGTGATATTGGTACCGTTTCGCAAGAAAGCAAAAAGCCCATCCTCATATGCACTGTAAGGTCTCGACACACCATCGTAATTGATGGTAGGAGAATTGTCCAGTCTTGCACCCCAGCCAAACTGGCCATTCGCCTGCACGGCCCCTGCCGTAGTAAATTTAGCCCCCGACTGACCCTGGCCGTATTCATATTGGCGGATCTCATCCATGAAATTCAAGGCTTCATAAGTGGTATAGCTGGAAGTAAAATCAACTCCGATCCCCTGGTTCTTTTGACCAGATTTGGTAGTGATGATGATCGCACCGCGGGCAGCTCTTGACCCATATAACGCCGCGGCTGTTGAGCCTTTCAACACGGTCATACTTTCAATATCATCGGGATTGATATTGGAAAGATTATCACCACGGTCACGCTGTTGACCGGCGCCTTCAGCATTTCTCGCTCCCTGGTCCATCGGAAGGCCGTTGATCACTATAAGTGGTGAATTATCGGCTCCTGCAAAACCTACCTGACCCCGAAGGCGTATCTGGTTGCTTGCTCCTGCACCTGCCGCCGGTGGTGTAATATTGAGACCTGCCACCATACCTTCTAATGATTCACCAATATTAATAGCGCGGTTCTTTACTAATTCATTTGGGTCAACCTGGGTTGCCGAATAACCTAATTTTCTTGATTCTTTTTTTATACCAAGTGCCGTTACAACAACTTCGCCGATGCTCTGAGCTTCGTTGGCCAGGTTGATCAGAAGTGATTTTCTGTTATTAATAGGCACTTCCTGTGCAGCAAACCCGACGGAGGTAAGTACAAGCACATCACTACTGTCGGCAGTTATTGTAAATTTCCCGTTAGCATCAGTAACGGTAACAATTTGTTTTCCCTTTACACTTACACTTACACCAACGACAGCTTTTTTATCGGCGTCCAGAACAGTTCCGGATACCGACTGTGCAACTGCATAAGAGGAAAGAAAAACCAGCAGCAGAAGTGTAAAATAAAATTTGATGGGTGCCGGCAACAAGGCCGAAAGTAATTTTTTCTTCATAATAGCAAGTTTTGTTTTATAAAAAACCGATCCCCGTAGAAGATCGCCTTTTAGCGGTTATACAAAGTATCCCAACTTCCTAATAAAAAACTTCCAATAAAATCCAGCGAAGAATATTGTACAAGTGCATTCGCTTTTCTTAGTAATATCGCTAAAGCAAATCAGAAATTAAACGAGAGCATGAATCAATACTTCATAAAGAAGGAGTGTAAAGAGCTTGATGCTTTTCCGCACATTATTGAATTTGCTTCAAAAAAGATCGGCACCATTCAATTTGACTCCTTAAAAAAAGTACGGTCTGATTATTTTCGTTTTTATTATGTCATCGATGGACGATTTGACTGGATCATTGACGATCAACATCACATTCTCTATCCCGGTGATCTCGCAGTCATTTTACCGGGGCAAAGTTTTGGCGGCGAAAAAGATCTCCTTGATATTGGTGCCATCTCGTGGTTGCATCTTGAGCTGCAGCAAATGGAGCGAAGCGGCAAGATGACGATGGGAAAGTGGAGCAGTCTTGCGGATCATGAATGCAAGGGTATTTCAAAGATTTTACTGCTGAATAATTGCACGATTGTTTCCCAGGTAAAACAGGCCGGTGTGCTGTTGCAGAACATGCAGACTGAATTTATTAACCAGGAAATTGGTTATACTGCCCGTGTTAATCATTTTATAGACGATCTGTTCATTTTAGTAGCGAGACAATTAACACGGCAAAATAATTCCCGCAGAGATTTCCCGCAAACGTTCTTAAAGCTGGAACAATCGCTCCGGGAAAATCTCTCGCATCAATGGACACTCGAAGAAATGGCGGCTCTGGTAGGATTGGGTACGACTGCTTTTTCAGAAAAAGTAAAAAACTATACGGGTTTCTCGCCGTTGAACTACCTGATCAATATCCGGATTTCTGAAGCCATTAAATTTTTAAAACGAGGAGATGTGCATGTAACCAACATAGCTTTAGAGGTTGGTTTTTACTCCTCTCAGCATTTTGCGACCACTTTCAAAAAACTGACGGGCTATACGCCCAGCGATTTTAGAAAAAAAAATATACTTGAACCTGAATAAACTTTAACCATGGAATGTATCATAACCATCGAAATAGGTACTGGAGCAATCAGGGTTACGGCCTTTGATATGAATGGAAATCTGATAGGCAGCTCAAAAGGTTCCTATCCGACTTTTCATGCAAGACCTAGTTTTAGTGAGCAAGATCCTGAACAGATCTTCATCACCATGTTATATAAACTAAAGAACTTTTTGAATGAAGAAATTCATCCGAAAAAATACAATGTTGTATGCATTTGTTTCAGTTCAGCCATGCATAGCGTTTTGCCAATTGATAAAAGCGGCGTGCCACTGGGGAATGCCATTGTATGGTCGGATAACCGTGCAAAGAAAGAAGCCGATGAACTGAAAAATTCGAAGCTTGGAAAAGAGCTGTATAATGCAACAGGTACTCCTATACACGCCATGTCTCCGCTCAACAAAATCACCTGGCTCAGAGAAAATGATAAAGACCGGTTTGCTGCTACCAGGAAGTTTTTGTCTATCAAAACCTACATCATTCAACAACTCACGGGTGAATATGTGGTTGATCACAGCGTGGCTTCTGCGACAGGCATGTTGAATATTTATACACTCCAATGGGAAGATAATGCTTTGCGGCATGCCGGAATAAACAAAGAAGAACTGGCAGATATTGTTCCTGTTTCTTATTCACAACAAAAGCTGAAAAAAGAATATCAGACGTCATTGGGTCTAAACGATAAAGTAAAAATTATTGTCGGCTCCAGTGACGGATGTATGGCTACACTCGGTGCCGGTGTTTGGGGTGATGGAAAAGCAACGGTAACAATCGAAGAAAGCGGGGCCATCAGAGTCATTGGAAAAGAAGTAGTACAGGACGAAAAACAACGGCTATTTAATTATGTGCTTTCTGAAGGCAATTATGTTTCGGGCGGCCCCACCAACAATGCAGGGTCGGCATTTGAATGGTATGTGACCCAATTTGGCGATTTTAAAGAAGCATTTGACGTTGAAGACTGCATGGAAAATTTAATTAACGATGCAAGTAAAGTATCCGTTGGTTCCGATGGCTTGATTTTTCTTCCTTACCTGCAAGGTGAAAGAGCCCCGATATGGAATGCCAACGCACGGGGCGCCTATTTCGGACTAAACATTAAGCATCAACAAAGGCATTTTATACGGGCCACGATCGAAGGAATTATATATGCATTTTATAGCATCGGAAAAACTTTGGAAGATCATCGAACAATAAAAAGTCTTTCTGCAAACGGAACATTCGCTTCGTATCCGTTCTGGTTGCAGATAATGGCTGACATCTTCAATAAACCTGTCTATATCAAACAAAATTCCGGACCCGATAGCGTAGCCTGCGGCGGTTATTTATTAAGTGCTACCGAATTGGGTATGTATAAAAATTTAGAAGAAGCCGCACAAAAAACGAAGTTGACAGACGGCTTTCATCCGAAACAACAACATCATTCGATCTATCAAAAGCACTTTGCAATTTTTGAAAGCTTAAGTACTAAGCTGTTTGACGAATTTGAAGCCATTGCCGAATTGCAACGAAATAATTAGACAACTGAAAGTTCATTATTTATTAGGGATAACAGACCCTGTTCAAAAATGAAAACATGGAAGTAATATGATATAAATTATTTCACTTAAAACAAAACCACAAACAAATGTCAACGATCAAACGCTTGCTATTAATTTTTACAATAGCTATCTTCTTACATCGGGCAAACGCACAGTATGTACAAGCCACCAAAGAAGAAATAATTGCTCTTACACCGGATTGGAAGGGGGAACGTTTCCCGGATGGAAGACCCAAAGTACCGGACGATATTATCAAAAGAATGAAACCTGTTACAATAGAAGAAGCATGGGCCATTATAAGCGGCGCCGGCTACAGGTACCAGATTGCCGAAGGCTGGGGACAGATCATCAATCCTGATAGTGTACTCGTGGGCCGTGCATATACCACTACGTTTATGCCAGGCCGCCCTGATGTATGGAAGGCCATTGACTCAATGGGAAAGAAAGAAGGAAGACTGTCTCAGAACGTTTGGGCTGTTGAGCAATTGCAAAAGGGCGATGTATATGTAGCCGACCAGTTTGGGGCAAAAAAAAACGGACCTACTATTGGAGACAGGGTCGGTACTGCTATTTACACAAGAACAGGCAATGGACTTGTATATAATGGTGCGCTAAGAGATGTGGAAGGCCTAAAAGAAATGGGAGGCTTCACTTCATTTTTTAACAGTTACGATCCGTCTTTTCATAACCCGGGAGGTGGGCAGAACAGAGATTTAACTACAATGATTGTCGGAATTAACAAGCCCACCAATATTCATGGAGTAACGGTAATGCCAGGCGATGTAGTGTTAGGTAAAATGGGCGTTGTTATTTTCATTCCGCCGCATTTAGCAGAACGAGTGGTAAAAAGTTCCGAGCTTGTTCGTTTGGAAGACATGTTTGGGCAACTCCGTATCCGGGAAGGGAAATATACCGCGGGACAAATTGATGCAAGATGGGCTGACCCTATTCAAAAGGATTTTACCCAATGGCTCAAAGACAATGTTGATAAATTGCCTGTTGGTAAAGAACAAGTGCAGGAAATAATAAAACAAAGAGAAAGCACTACCCGGCCCACTAATAGCAATTAGCATTTGAAAGAATGGGAAGTTCAACAACCTTTCAATTTCTATCTTAAACATAATTTATTAAAATAATAAAACTAATACAATGACAAACTCCAGAAGATCATTTATAACCAAAGCGGCGGTTGCAGCTGCTATGACGCCTGTTGCTCCTTTAGCAACATTCGGAAAAGGATATGAAGAGGCTATTGAAAAAACACCCAAACCGTCAGCTCCTTCCAATCTAAAAATTACCGATGTAAAATGTGGTTATATCGGCGGTAGCCTCTTTGTCAAAATATTTACTGACCAGGATATATACGGATGCGGCGAAGGAGTGGATGCCATTGGCGGAACATATTACCTGGTTCAAAATTTTGGGAGAAGAATAAGAGGACAAAATCCGCTTAACATGCATAAGATCTTCGAGGATCTTCGCAGAGGCGGACACTTTGGCGGAGGACAGTCAGGTATGTATGTTGCAGTCTTATCCGCCATCGAAACAGCATTATGGGATTTGGCGGGTAAAGCTTTGGGGCTTCCTGTTTACCAGTTGCTCGGCGGCAAATTTCGGGACAGGGTGAGAGTGTATTGTGATACGGCTTTGTATCGTGTCAGGTTTCCAAGTCCGGATGATTTTGCTAATGCTGCTAAAGAGGCAATAAAAAAATGGAATTTCAATGCCCTGAAATTTGACCTGGATTATGCTGCCGACCCTGATAAATATGATCGTTACAACTGGACTGCAAGTCCCGGTGAAATATCCAGGATGTATAATCAACTCGCCGCAGTCCGGGAAGCAGTAGGTCCTAAAATAGATCTGTGTGTCGATATGCATGGACGATATGACCATGTAACTGCACAAGCGATTGCCAGAAAGGTGGAACCTTTGAACCTGACCTGGTTAGAAGAACCAATTCCCGCAGAAAACTTTGACGCTTTTAAGGAAATCGCGGCAGAAACGAATACACCAATTGCAGCTGGTGAAAACGTATATCTCGGTCATGGCTTCAAGCAATTGCTGGATAACGGCGTAGATATCATTATGCCGGACTTACAAAAATGTGGTGGATTAGGAGAAGGTCAGCGTATAGCAAACCTGGCTAATTTGTACTACGTTCCTTTTGCGCCGCATATGGTTGCCTCTCTACTCGGCGCTATGGCATGCGCTCATGTTTGCGTAACGGTTCCCAATTTCCATTTGATGGAATGGCAATCTTATTTCCATACGAATGCTATGTATAAGGAAATTGTGACGTTTGACGAAGAGAGTTGGGTAAAAGACAGCTTTATTAAAGTATCTGAAAAACCAGGAATTGGTGTAGATCTCAATATAGAAGGTATGAAAAAATATGCACAACAGAATGTTCCGTTTTTCGCATGATCGGGAAAGACAGAATATTCATAATTAGTTCTCGATCGCCGATTGACATAGATTCATTAATTGGTCAGACACGAACACAATATTTTTCATCTTCATTAAATCTGCCGACATGAAGTCACGCATTTTCATATTACTTATTATCATGATTATTGGGCAAAGCACCTATTCACAGAACCTTAGTAAACGTGTGGTGCATAATGACCCTTCCAAATACAGGGAACTTTCTGCCGTCCATGCAGGAGCTGGCAAAATGGGATTTACACAACTGATAGGCAGGACAGAACTGTCTACCAATTTTCTCTACCTGCATACCGGCTCTATCCAGGCCAAATCAGGTATCGGGCAGCATTTTCACCACACCATTGAAGAAATGTTTGTTATACTTGATGGCGAAGCTGAGTTTACCATCAATGGGCGCAGTTCCAAAATAAAAGCGCCGGCACTTGTTCCCTGCAAGATGGGTAACTCTCATGGAATCTATAATCCGGGAAACGCACCTATCCGATGGATGAATTTCGCAGTGAGTACAACCAAAGGTCGCGGCGATGCATTCGATCTGGGGGATACCCGTGTTGGTGCTGCATTGGATCCAATTCCTCAATTTGTTTCCGGACAATTGAAAAAAGATTTGCTGAAGCCGAATAACAATATCTATCCGGGTACTGGAATTTTATACCGCCGCATTTTAGGTCCCGACGTTTTCTCAACCAGTTGGGACCATGTTGATCATGTGATAATCCCCGCAGGCAGTACAGCCGGAACAAGATCGCTTGAAGGAATTGAAGAAGCGTATTATGTAATAAAAGGTTCGGGAACCATTAGCGTTGGACCAGAAACTGCAGCAATAGCGGCGGATGATTCTTTTTATGGGTTGCTCGGCGAAAAACTTAATCTTACAAATAACGGGAAAGAAGATCTTGAATTGCTCGTGATTGGTATTGCTGCGTCTAAGCAGCAAAAAAGTCCTGATAACCTTAAACCGCTTGCAAAACCTAAAGCAATATTGCTGCAGATGGATTTTGTTGTACCAAAAGAAAACGGTGAGGCTTTTGAAAAAATGTATCATTCTATTTATGTGCCTGCCATG
>DASVAM010000098.1:0-2677 GCA_036376375.1 Chitinophagaceae bacterium | reverse complement strand
AAGATCAACGACCTTGTAGACATTTGTATTCCCGGTGGAATCGGCTGCAAAGCGTTTTGCCATACTCTCTTTGATAGCAGCTTTGCCCACTTCAGGTTCGCGGTTACGACCATAACTTACGGCATCATCGCTATAATAAGCCACCACTTTATCGGCGTCTTTTGCTTTTTCTGCCGCCGAATATGCATCTTCCATAGCCTGGATGTCCTTCTTTGCTGCATCCATGTCAACAACAGATGCACCTTTTTCATTAGAGCAGGAAAGAATAAAAAGAGCCACACAGGCAATCAAAGATGCCTGTTGAAATTTACGTGTCATAATAATTGATTTTAGGTGAAAGATAGAGGAAGGTAATCTTTATTTATTTAATCACATTCTTGCCAGGCAAGCTCTTGCAGAACGGAGGGTGAAATAATTTGACCAGCGTTTCAATTACAGTAAGTTGTACCTGCCCTGGCACAGATCTTTTGTGATTAAATCATTTCATCTCCTCATAAGGAAACTTCTTCGAAACTTTTCGCATCATGGTATTGATCACTGATTGAGTGGTACTGCCCATTCCACGGGATAAAATTTTTTCATATTGCCAAAGCAGCTCACCTGTTTTTGAATCGTGAATATTAATGGTGCATGTGCCTTTATTAGTTGGTCCGGGTCCATCAATACCTGATGCACCCAATGTGCCGATGGCTCCAATAATGTTCAACGCCAAAAGTCCGGCAGCCGCTTCATCTGAAAGTAGTTTGCTTGTAATCACCGTTCCGGTGATAACCCCATCCACTTTAAGCTTCCTGCATATATCAGTCATATTTTTTGACCGGTATGTATCATTTGTCCAACCCATTTCGGCCAGCAATGCATTTGTTTTAGTAATATGCTGAATACTGACTTTGATACTGTCTTTTGCTTTTTGTTCCAGAAAATAACTAAATAGTGCCCTTTGGGCAGCTTCACCTTCGGCTTTTTCTATTTTTATCAGGTCTTCCGGTTCCAGTTTTTTCATTTTTCCTGGTTTAAGCTTGAGCGTCACTTTAAATGGAAGAATTGCCAATTCTTTATGACTCCTGGCCAGTGAATCAAATTCCGGGTTTATATAGACCGTCTGAGCCTTTGGTGCAAAGCCCGTTAAGAAGACCGACAGGGCTGACCAGATCAACTTTTTCATTGTAGTCATTTTTGATGGTGTTTCTAAATACTAAGGCGATTATCTGTTCGCTTTACAGTACTAAGGTAGCAGTGAGCGAAGCCCACAAGAAATTGAATTTTGCGATCGTGGCTATGGGTTTTGCATTTATTGCAACTACCCAATTTTGAAAAGAAAATGGACAAACATTTTGGAAAGTTCTATACCGGAAAATATGAGTTTGGCACCGAAAAGAAGAAGGGTGACGAGGCTGAAGAGCACTATACGCGGGTTGAAAAAGGCGTTACTAAAATCACTAAGCTTCCCTACAAATATTATAGTTACGATGGAAAAGATAACTGGACACAGCAAAGCACCTACAAAAATGCCAAGCTTAAATCTGTAACAAAAAGGGTATTTACTTATTACAAGGATTAATATCTGTAATAGCAAAAAACGATAGGAGAGTCAAACCCGATCGCAAGATCGAAGGCACATGAATACCCATTCTTTTACCGTGGTGATAAATTGAAACTGTTGCTTCATGTTATTTTGAAGCTTTGGTCCATTTAACGCCATGGAGTGCCTGCGCCCGGCCTTCACAGGCATCTTCTATCAATGTGGCGGTGAAATTATCTCCTTGAAAATCGATCTTATATTTTCCTGTCATATCAGGACAGCTATATTGTCCGATGCTGTAATCAGATAACGTAAGCGTATCCCCTTTGACCACACATTTCGTTTGAACCAGCACTTCTCCATTACTCGCCGTCACAAAACTCGAGTCTCCGCGGACATGAAATGTAAGCGTATCGTTGAATGGCTCGCCAAAGTAAGCTTTCCAATTCGTGTTATTGATAGACTGCGCATGAAGTTGAAATAACACTGCGAGCAATAAGGCGGGAAGAAAAATAATTTTTTTCATAACCGATTTTTTTAAAGATCATAAAATGGATAACCGCAGACTAGTTAATCCCTGTTTGGAGGTTGAAGAAGGACGGTGACAAAGCTAAACAATCCTCAGCATTTAGGTGCTTGCACAAAAGAAAGGACGTAAAGTGCAGTCCAAACACGCTAATAGCATTCGAGTTACTTATTCAATTTTATTTTTATTCTTACGACCATCCCTGCAGCGATCCTTATTTTAGCATCGTCAAATGAAGGTGGTCCGAAAACAATTTTAGCATTATTTGAAAATCCAACCGGTTCCTTTGGATAACCAACAAAATTTGTTTTCAGTTTATTATTCCTGTCAAAATCCTGGAAGGCAACAAAAGCATAATCACCGGCAGGGATGTTTTCGTAAAGGATCTCCATTGTACTTGCATTCACGGCTACCGCTTTCCCATATGTTTGCCGGCCGATCTTCAAGAAATTTTCTTCAATAAAGATCCCTGTTAATACATCACCACCTTTTTTTGCGTTGACATCTTCGATCACAAGAATAACCTTACTTGTTTGTGCATAGCAATTGAAACAAATAAAAAAGAGAAGAACACTGCTAATTTGTTTTACTATCATGAGTTTATTTCCGGCTAATGAGAATTGTCTTTT
>DASVAM010000085.1:0-4911 GCA_036376375.1 Chitinophagaceae bacterium | reverse complement strand
TGTACGTGCCTGAAATAAGTTGACCAAAATTAGGGAGGTCAACAATGAAGGTAAAATTTAGTTTACGGCAACGCCGTGTGTTTAGCGAAGCTCTTAAAAAGAAAGCCGCATTAGACATTGAATCGGGTAAAGTTTCTGTTTTAGCAGTAGCAAGGGAATATGAGGTAACAACGGTCAATGTATACCGATGGCTTAAGAAGTATTCCCGACATTTGCAAACGTCTAAAACAATGGTTGTACAAATGGACAGTGAAGCTTATAAAGCCAAAGAGTTGGAAAAAAAGATTCGGGAACTGGAGGCTGCCGTTGGTCGCAAACAATTAGAGATTGATTTTTTAAACAAACTAATCGATCAAGGCAAAGAAGAATTAGGAGTAGATTTGAAAAAAAAGTTCTCCACTCCACCCTTCAGTGGTTCCGGCTCAACAAATGGCAACACGGATATAAAATGAATCAGGTTTATGAAGTGGCTGGCATTAGCAAGCAGGCTCTTCATCAGCATAGGATCCGCCGGTTGCAAAATGCTAATAAGGCAATTGAGTTCTTTGAACAGGCCGATACAATAAGAAAAGGACATCCTAAAGTAGGATGCAGAAAAATGGCTCTGGATATGGTTTGTAAAGGATGGGGAAGGGACAAATTAGAACAATTGTTGCTCAACAACGGCTACCGGGTTCTTTATCCCCCCAATTTTATCAGAACCACCTATTCGCAACAAGAGCTGTATTATCCTAATCTTATTGAAGGGCTGGAGTTAAATAACATCAACCAGGTTGTGCAAACTGATATTACTTATTATCGTGTTGGAGAAAGGTTTTATTACTTAGTATTCATCATTGATGTTTATTCCAGGCAGATAGTAGGACATGCAGTAAGCAAAACGCTGGAAGCAGAAGGAAATATTAAAGCACTGAACAGAATGCTTAAAACAAGAAAGAACGAATCATTGACAAAAATGATTCATCATTCAGATAAAGGCAGCCAGTATATTGATAAAGAATATTTGAATATCCTGGACCGCAACAATATCCAGATCAGTATGTGTAGCCAAGCCTGGGAAAATGCATATTCTGAAAGAGTGAACAGAACCATTAAGGAAGAATATCTGGATGGCTGGCTAATGAAAGATCTTGCCACATTGAGCCGCTTGGTGACAAAAGCGGTGAGCCATTACAACAAGAAAAGGCGTCATCAAAGTTTAAATTGGAAAACACCAATGCAGTTTGAACAAGATGTGAAAAAACAGCATCCGAATGACCGAATTAAAATGAAGCTATATAAGCACTTAGAAAGTTGTTCACAATACCAATGTGAATAGTAAAAGAAAAAAGAAGCAAAAAAGAAAATGGGTAATAGTAATAATATTAATAATTAAAAAAGTCAACCTTATTCAGGCATATTCACAAAGTTACTATTGACTATTGACTCATGACTCTTGACTATTCACCATTGACCTTTCACCCTTCGCCCTTCACCTCATACGTTTCCCGGCAGCGGATGAATCCATGGAGATCGATACTTTCTTTGTAAAAGTTTTGTTGCTTCAGTATCGCCAACGACTTCTCTTTTTGCAGGATCATAAATTAAAGCCCTTCCTCCCAATTGCATGGAAAGGTTTGCAAGAATACAACTGGCAGTAGAAATATGTCCCTGTTCAATATCAGCAACCGGTCTGGTCCCTTTCTCTATTGCGTCAAGGAAATTAAGCATATGCAATCTTGTGGCAGGGGCAGCATTGAGTTCTATCCCAGGCTCAGTCAGGTCTTCAGGATATTTTTCTTTTTCATATACAACATCACCATGAATTTTTTCTTCCTTTCCTGCCGGGATAAAATCATATTTCATTGTGCTGCCGCATAATGTTCCTTTGTCGCCAAATATTTTAAATGACCAGGGATATTCAGGATCGGCAGGAGTGCCCCAGCTCCGGTGTTGCCAAATACAATTCAACCCTTCATATTCAAAAATTGCAGTTTGCGTATCGGTTATATTGCTTTTACCGGTCTTATCGACATAAATTCCTCCTGTTGAACTGATCCGTTTAGGCCAGCCAAGGTTTAACATCCATCTTACGGTATCAAGCATGTGAATACACATATCACCCATGATGCCATTGCCATATTCCATAAAAGTTCGCCACCAGCGAACATGGGGCAGGCCATCATAAGGACGTAAAGGCGCCGGGCCGGTCCACATTTCATAATCAAAAAAATCCGGTACTGGTTGCACCGCAGGATCACCATTGTTGCGCATATGGAAGTAACAACACAACTCTACATGTGATATTTTGCCAAGCTTCCCTGCGTCCACGATATTTTTCTTTGCCTCTATAAGATGCGGTGTGCTTCTTCGCTGTGTGCCCACCTGTACTACGCGGTTGTATTTTCTGGCAGCCGCAAGCATTGCTTCGCCTTCCATAACATCTGTGCTAATGGGTTTTTGAACGTACACGTGGGCGCCTGATCTAATTGCCTCAATTGTTGTCAATGCATGCCAGTGATCGGGTGTGCCGATCAAAACGATCTCCGGTTTTTGTTCGGATAATAATTTCCGGTAATCACCATATAAAGCCGGCTGCTTTTTATTTTTTAGTCGCTGGCTCACCATATCAGCTGCCTTATTCAATTGTTGTTTATCAACATCACAAAGGCCCACTACATCTACGGGAGCCACTTGCATCAATCGAAACAGATCACTCTTACCATACCACCCGGTGCCGATCAGCGCCACTCGCTTTGCTCGCGCTGATGCGAAAAAATTAAGATTACTTGCTTTAAATGCAGCAAGTGTTAAGGCTGCTGAAGCGTCAAAAATAAACCGGCGGCGATGTATTTTTTGTTTCATGAAGCAAACGCTAATAAACTATGCATTGATACTTAAAGATAGCAAGGATTTAGTTGCTTATTTGGTTATGAATTTTGGGAAGCGTTTCTTTTTAGTTTTAAACCCTGCCGCCTGCCGGCAGGCAGGCACATAGTCAAAGCGGTAAGATTTAAAAGTACAAAAGGCCCTTCGCTATTATATTCAATCAAAAGTGCTTTCGTACCTTACCCAGGTTTTTTCAACACATCTTCAAACAATTTATAGATCCTTTTATATTCATCCGTCCAGCTGCTTGGCTCTACGAAGCCATGATCTTCCATTGGATAAGATGCCAGTTCCCAATTGTCTTTCCCTAATTCGATTAATCGTTGTGTAAGTTTTACCGCATCCTGGTAATGAACATTTACGTCGACCATCCCATGACAAATCAGTAAATGACCCTTTAAGCCATTGGCATAATAGAAGGGGGAACTTTTTTTATAAGCAATACTGTCGTTATAGGGTTCATTTAATATATTAGAAGTATAACCATGATTGTAATTCGCCCAATCTGTAACTGGTCTCAAGGCTGCACCTGCTGCAAACACATCGGGATTATTGAACATTCCCATTAAAGTAATAAAGCCGCCATATGAACCGCCGTATAATCCTACATGCTGTGGATTTACACCATGATTCTTCACCAAATAATTTACAGCATCGACATGATCACTCAGATCTTTTCCACCCATAAAACGATAAATGCCCGTTCTCCAATCTCTTCCATAACCTGCGCTGCCACGGTAATCAATATCCATTACATAGTAACCCTGGTCTGCCAGCATATTGTTGAACATATACTCCCTGAAGTAACTGCTCCACCACTTATGAGCATTCTGCAAATACCCTGCACCATGAACAAATAATACGGCCGGTTTATTTGGATGGGGGTTTGTTGGTTTATAAATTCTTGCATAAACCTGGGCGCCGTCACTAGCACCAAATGTGATCACCTCAGGGTCTTCCCATGCGTATGATTTAAATTCATCACTTTGTGCTTTGTTTGTTATTTGTTCAATTTTTCCTCCCGGTTTATTCTCCTGCAAATACAATTCCCAGGGTTTGGTAGCGTAGGAATAAAGTACGGCAAGATATTTTTCATCCGGAGAAATGGTTACCTGGTTAGCTCCGGTCATTGTTGTCAGGCGTTCTTTTTTCCCATCCGCAATTGACAAACGATAAAAATGTTGTTCGCCGGGGTGTACTTCGTTTGTTATAAAGTAAAAGAATTTATTATCCCGGCTTAACTGCGTTTGCTGCACTTCATATTTTCCGGATGTTAATGCCTTTCTTTCATTTGTTTTTATATTGATTCTGTACAAATGAGAATAGCCGGTAGCTTCTGACTGGAACCAGACAGTATTTTCATCGATCCATCCGATGTTGCGGCCAAACCCGATCCCAGGTCCTGCGATCCATGCTTCGTCTCTCTGGCGATCTAATAATTTCAATTTATGAGTAACCGTATCCCAAAGCATCAGCCAGCGATCTTTGTTATCTGCCGAGCGGACTTCAACAACTGCATTCGCACCGGCGGGAGACCAAACAATTGAATTAAAGGTTACAGTTCGGTTAGCAGGATTTTCCAATCGTTGCTCATACTTTTTTGGATAATCCTTTACATAATCCGGTAAGTCTCTTATACCAGGAAAAGTCGAATCGGCCTTTACGGCAAACACAGTGTCTCTCTCTCTGTCATAAATAAAATATTCTGACGTGCCCTGCACTGCGCCTACTTTGGTCCTGGCGGGAATGTCCGTTGTAAATCCTGTTTCCGTTACATAACTTGGAACGATAGTGGTTTTCGCATTAGTAGCCGGAGCCGCTTTAAATAAACGATAGCTGATAAAGCGCCCATCAGGACTTAAACTAAGACCTTGTAAATTTTTATCTTCAATACTAATCGTACGAAGCTCTTTTGCTTTCGGCAATGTTTTGTTATAAGCATCGGCCTTTTCTCTTTTTTCTTTTCTCGATCTTAAAACATCAAAATATGTTAGCTGGTCTTTCTTTAGCCAGTCTTCCTGTTGATTAAGACTTGCAGGGGTG
>DASVAM010000038.1:0-7852 GCA_036376375.1 Chitinophagaceae bacterium | reverse complement strand
GAGTAAGAAATACACCGCTTTGTGAAAGTGCAATCGTTGGAGCCGCATTAGGTTTATCGCTCGAAGGATTTAAAAGTGTGATGGAAATGCAATTTGCGGATTTTGTTTCTGTCGGCTTCAATCAAATTGTAAATAATCTTGCGAAGATCCATTATCGATGGGGGCAAAATGCTGATGTTGTCATTCGAATGCCAACCGGTGGCGGCGTTGGTGCCGGGCCGTTTCATAGTCAAAGTAATGAAGCATGGTTTACTAAAGTGCCCGGGTTAAAAGTTGTTTATCCTTCAACACCGATCGACGCAAAAGGATTATTGATCGCGGCTATCAATGATCCGAATCCTGTCATGTATTTTGAGCACAAAGCATTATATCGTTCAGTAAGCGGTCCTGTGCCGGCAGATTATTTTGAAATAGAAATTGGTAAAGCAAGGCATGTAAGAGAAGGCGATGAGATCTCCATCATTACGTATGGCAGTGGAGTTCACTGGGCGGAAGATTATGCAGCAGAACATCCGGAGATCTCTATTGATATTATAGATTTGAGAACGCTATCGCCGCTCGATTATTTATCTATTCGTGAAGCAGTACAAAGAACAGGAAGAGTTTTGATATTACATGAAGACACATTGATCGGTGGTATTGGAGGAGAGATCGCAGCATGGATCGCTGAAAATTGTTTTCCAATTCTTGATGCGCCGGTATTACGCTGCGCTTCTTTGGATACCCCCGTTCCTTTCAATATTGAGCTGGAAAAAAATTTTTTGGCAGTAAGCCGTATCCATGAATCAATAAAAAAACTAATTGAATTTTGATAAAAACTTATGAACAGTAAAAAATCATTTACTGTAAGAAAATTCCGATATAAACCACGATGCATAAACTGTCATATGTTTTTTGCGGAAAATACTGTCGCCGCCCAGATAATCCACTCTTTTTTACCCGGAGAGTATAGTATTTTTCGTTTTGATCAGGGTTAATAACCATACTATACACGCTAATAATTAATTCTTTACACTACTCGTAAAAACACCATCATCGGCGGATCAGCCAGTGTTCCCTGCATACACTCTTTCTATATAATGGAGCAACTTCTAATTTTAGCATTCATTCACAGCTTAATAAATTAATTTTTAATTAAGAAGTGATGCATAAAGTCCAAATCTATGAAGAAGCTAAGTGCATTTGCTATTGTATTTTTCATTCTTTTCAATTGTAGTTCTCAAAGTATTGCGCCATCTGTTATCAACGCAAGTGGCGGAACTTTCCAATCCGGATATTACCAACTCGAATGGAGCATCGGTGAATTATCACTCGTGGGAGATATGACAAGTTCGAATAATTATCTTGTTATTACGAATGGTTTTATTCAACCATATATTCAATACCCCGCTACAAATAATCCAAAGATGATTTTCGGTAATGAAGAGATCAAAGTTTTTCCAAACCCTGCTTCCAGTTATGTTGAAATAAATTTCCTCACTAAACAAAGGGGAAAGATCACTCTGAGTTTTTATGATGGTACAGGCAGGAAAATATTATCTGTTGCTGATGCATATTATGGAGTTGGCCTGATCAAAAGAATTCCTGTTAGCCAATTACCAAATGAAGTTTATATGCTTCATGTTGACCTTGATCCTTACCCGGGATATTTATCAAAAAAAGGCGTATATAAAATTGTAAAGATTAAATAGTCACCATAACAAATCACGGATCAAAACCCACTTATATGAAAAAGGTTTTACTTCTCTTATTGATCGCGTTCTCTGCCTTAGCGTACGGCCAGGTTCCGAACCAGATCAATTACCAGGCAGTAGCACGTAATTCTGTTGGCAATGTCTTACCCAATAAAAAAATTACGGCCCGCTTAAGTATTCGCGATGGCAGTGCAACCGGTGCCATACTTTATAAGGAAACAAGAACGATCACCACCAATAATTTTGGGTTATTCACCATTGCGATCGGTAGCGCTGGTGCTGATAATAATACCGGAACGATCAGCGGAATTGACTGGAGCAATGCCTCGAAATTCATCCAGGTGGAAATTGATCCTGAAGGCGGATCTAATTTTCTTAATATGGGTGCGGCGCAACTGTTATCTGTACCTTATGCGTTGCATGCTGGTACTGCAGCCACTGGAACGCTAAGTGGAAATGCTGGTGGTGATCTAACCGGTGTTTATCCAAACCCAACAATTAATAACGGAGTTATCACTAATACCAAGCTTGCCGATAATTCAATAACAACTTCCAAAATTGTCGATGCCTCTGTTACCGGCGCAAAGATTGCGGCGGGCGTGATCCCAACCTCGTTACCTCCCACTGGAAATGCAGGCGGTGACTTAAACGGAATTTATCCAAACCCAACGATCAATAACGGAGCGATCACCACAACTAAACTTGCTGACAACGCTGTAACAACGTCTAAAGTTGTTGACGGATCAATTACTTTAGCAAAACTTGGCCCTGATGTGATCCTTGGTTCGGGCGGTAATCCCACCGGACCAGCAAGTGGAGATCTGACCGGAACATATCCCGGCCCAACAATTAATAATGGAGCGATCACTACAACTAAAATTGCAGATGGCTCTGTGACAAGCGCCAAACTTGCTGCTGGTGTTATTCCAACTTCATTACCGCCAAGCGGAAACGCCGGTGGTGACTTGAACGGAATTTATCCAAACCCGACAATTAATAATGGAGCGATCACCACTACTAAAATTGCAGACGGCTCTGTGACAAGTGCAAAACTTGCTGCTGGTGTTATTCCAACTTCATTACCGCCCAGTGGAACAGCTGGCGGTGACTTAAACGGAATTTACCCAAATCCAACAATTAATAATGGTGCGATCACCACTACTAAAATTGCAGATGGCTCTGTGACAAGTGTAAAACTTGCTGCGGGCGTTATTCCAACTTCATTACCGCCAAGTGGAACAGCTGGTGGTGACTTAAATGGAATTTATCCAAACCCAACAATTAATAATGGAGCGATCACTACAACTAAAATTGCAGATGGCTCTGTGACAAGTGCAAAACTTGCTGCTGGTGTTATTCCAACTTCATTACCGCCAAATGGGACAGCCGGAGGTGACTTATCTGGTTCCTTTCCCAATCCTTTGGTTAGTAGAATTCAAAATATCGCAGTCAGTAATACTGCACCAGTAAATGGACAGGTTTTAAAATTCAATGGCGCACAGTGGGTGCCCGCTACCGATGATGTTGGCGGTGGTGGAGGTAGTAATCCTACTGGTCCTGCTGGTGGAGACCTTTCCGGAACGTATCCCAATCCAAATCTTGCTGCCGGTTCAGTTACTACACCAAAGATTGACAATGGCGCCGTTATCACACCAAAAATTGCCAACGATGCTGTGACGACAAATAAGATTGCTGACAACGCAATTACGACTGCAAAAGTAGCGGACGCATCAATTACCCTGGCAAAACTTGGTCCGGATGTTATACTTGGTGGTGGCAATCCAACCGGACCTGCCGGTGGCGACTTAACGGGAACATATCCCAATCCGGCAATTACTAATGGTGCAGTTACAACAACTAAACTTGCTGATAATTCAATCACGACTTCAAAAATTGTTGACGCTTCTGTTACAAGTACTAAACTTGCAGCAGGAGTGATACCAAGTTCATTGCCTCCGAATGGGAGTGCCGGTGGTGATCTTGGCGGCACTTATCCCAATCCTGCAGTAAACAAAATATTAGGTGTTACAGTGACGAATGCAGGTCTTGCTTCAGGAATGGTGTTAAAATACAATGGTACGCAATGGGCTCCCGGCCCTGATAATACAGGTTCTCTCATACTACCTTATTCTTCAAGCGCCACGAACGCATCAAATTTAATGTCGTTAACGAACCTTGGAACTGGTGGTGGATTAGAAGGTGTCAATTCGTCCACGAATGCAAACGCATTTGGTGTTACCGGAAAAATTACATCCGTATCATCGGGTGCTTCTTCTGCTGGTATCAGGGGGATTAACAGTAACACCGGAAGCAATGGATATGGAATTTGGGGAACGCATAGCGGACTTGGCGCGGGTGTCTATGGTAATTCGCAATCCGGAAATGGTATTCATGGTTTTTCGGTAAATGGAAATGGAATTTTTGGAACGAGCACCAACTATACCGCTGGTTATTTTGATATCGCAAATGTTTCAAATGCCTCCGATGCGCTCTTTGCATATACCATGGGTACAGGAACTGGCAGTGCTGCCATCAGTGAAAATGGAAATGGTGTTTGGGGAATTACTTACAGTCCGTTCGCTGCAGGTGTCCTGGGTTATAATACAGGTGGTGGTGAAGCGATCGTTGGTCGTAATATCAGTGGCTCTTCAAGTGCAGTTGTTGGAAGAAATGATGGTGCTTATGCAGGCGTACAGGGAATATCAGGTGCTGATAATGGTATCGGTGTTCTTGCGCAGGCAAACGTAGATGGAACTTTGAATGGTAATGCACTCGTTGCATCTGTGGAAGGTTCCGGTAATGGTAATCCCGCAGTGTTTAAAGCAAATGGATCAAATGTTGCGAGAATTGATAAAACGGGAAAAGGATTCTTTAACGGCGGTACCCAGAGCAGTGGTGCTGATATAGCGGAGGCCTTTGATGTAACCGGTAATTTAAAAGAATATGAAGCCGGCGACGTGCTGGTCATTTCTATTGATAAAGACAGGGCGGTTGAAAAATCAAGTCAACCTTATTCAACTTTAGTGGCAGGTGTGTATGCCACCAAACCCGGTGTTTTACTAACAGAAGAAAATATCGACACGGATCTGAATAATAAAGTCCCCATGGGAGTTATTGGCGTGATCCCTACAAAAGTTTGCCTGGAGGGTGGCGCCATTAAGAGAGGTGATTTGATCGTTACGTCCTCTATAACTGGCGTTGCTATGAAAGCAGATCCTGACAAAGTGAAAATAGGACAGGTTATCGGAAAAGCATTACAGGATTATAATGAAACAGGCATCGGTAAAATAAACGTGCTGGTAAGTATAAAATAAACACAATTAACAGATCATACCATGAAAAAGAAATTTATCATATACGGTTCTGCTTTATTCATTGTATTCTTCTTAAACTATTCCGCACATGCTCAACAACAAAAAAAGCCAAGCGAAAGATCGTTTAAATCAGAAATGGAAAAGGTGAAGCAAAAGCAAACCGAAAGAAATAACAGGATCCGGAATGCGCAACAACCATCAGATAACAACGCTGTTGCTGACAATAAAAATCAGACCAGTACTCCGAATACATCAACGCTGACACCACAAACAAGCCCGGCATTAAAACCATCGGCTGGCCCAATGAGAAAACCCAAAAAAATTCAAAAGTAATTTTGAATCATAAAAAAAGGTATCCCAAATACCTGATTTATTTCATGCAGCGAACACAGCGTGAAAAACGGCGCAACGAAGCCAACATACTTTCAAACCGTTGCATCTTTGCTTTCGCTGCGACCCACTGAAAGAAAATACTTTTGAAGCGGCCCTTTTGGTCCAGCTTCATCAAAACCTCTGTACTGATTAAATACCACTCTTAATTTCAGCTGCCATTTCAAAGCGGTGCCCAGCCAATTCGTACGGGACGCATTAGAATTTCCTTTCTTTTTTATATTTTACTGAAAATTGAAAACCGTGAATCTTAAAAGCCACCTGACGGTATTTCTTCTTTTATTCATTACACAAGCCTTTTCGCAAAATCTCACACAAACAATAAGAGGAATTGTGCTGGATAAGGACAGTCGCCGTCCATTAGAAGCCGCCACAATATTTATTGCTGATGATAGTGTACGCTTAACAGTGATCAGTAAAGCCGATGGCAGCTTCCTCTTATCAAATGTTCCGGTAGGCCGCCGGCAAATACAATGCAGTTTTATCGGTTATGAAAATTATATCACCGATAATATTATTATCACCAGTGCGAAGGAATTGGGACTGGTGATAGAAATGGAACAGCTCTATCGCCAACAAGAGGCGGTCGAAGTAAAAGCGAAACGAAATCCAAAACAACCGGTTAATAAATTATCTGTTGTCAGCACGAGATCATTTGGTGCAGAGGAAACCAGCCGTTATGCAGCAAGTGTGAATGACCCGAGCCGAATGGCAATGAGTTTTCCGGGTGTGCAACCAGTAAGAGATGCACGAAGCGATATCATTATACGAGGTAATTCTGCAGCGGGTATGTTGTGGCGGTTGGAAGGCATTGATATCCCCAATCCAAATCATTTTGCCCGCAAAGGATCAAGTGGAGGTGGAATTACTGTCTTCAGTGCGAACATGCTTGATAATTCAGATTTTTCTTCCGGGGCATTTGCGGCCGAATATGGAGATGCGTTATCCGGGGTATTTGATATGCATTTTCGCAAGGGTAACGATCAGAAAAATCATTTCAGTTTTGGCGCAGGGTTGATCGGCCTCGATTTTTCTGCAGAGGGCCCGATAGAAAAAGGTAGAAGTTCTTTTCTTGTTAACTACCGATATTCCACACTTGGTATCTTAAATTCGGCCGGGTTTCATCTCACTGGTGAAAGAGAAAATAATACTTTCCAGGATCTTGCTTTTAACCTCAATTTCCCATCGAAAAACAACAGGTCAGTTATCAATTTCTGGGGAATTGGTGGATTAAGTAAAGAAGATTATTCTGAAGTGGAAGATCCGGCTGAATGGGATGAATATGATGACTATGCCATTTATGATTTTAGAACCGACATGGGAGCTATTGGTATCGGGCATAGCCTGCAATTAGGAAAAAAAAGTTTGTTGAAAACATCATTGGCCTACATGAACCAAAAAATAACTTTTATTGACGACACATTGAATTCACAAAAAACTCCCTATACTGTAAACGACGAATTGTATAAAAACAAAAGAATTTCCATTGCTTCTTATTTTAATACAAAACTTCATTCATCATTGGTATGGAAAACGGGGGTCTTCATTACCAGGGCCAATTATGTTTTTAATCAAAGCCTGTATGATTTTGAGGCGGCAGTTTACAAACAGGATATCATTGACGGCGACGGGAGCTCCTGGCTGATCCAGCCATATACCCAGCTTAACTGGAAGCTCAGTAAAAAATTTACATTCAATGCCGGGCTTCATGTCATGTACCTGGCCCTTAACAGGACCAATTCGATCGAGCCGCGGTTTAGTTTACAATACCGGTTGAATACAAATCATGTGGTCAGTCTTGCTGCCGGTAAACATGGAAAAATTTTACCACTGGGTTCTTATTTTTACAAAGCTGCTAACGGATCATTTCCCAATATGGATCTCGAAATCATGAGATCAAATCATTTTGTCGCAGCGTGGGATTGGTTGATGAATAAAAACTGGCGATTGCATTTGGAAGGGTACCTGCAACAACTGGACAATATACCTATTGTCAATGATGTCAGCCGTACATTCTGGTTGCTGAATATGCAGGATGGTTATGCCAATGAAGCACTTGTTAGCAAAGGCAAGGGAAAAAATATTGGTGCCGATATAACACTGGAAAAATTCTTTTCTAAAGGATGGTTTTTATTAACAGGGTTTTCCATTTTCAATTCAACTTACGAGCCATTAAACGGAGAATCCTATAATACACAGTATAACAGCATCACCAACGGAAATGTTACAATTGGCAAAGAATGGAAATGGAAAAAGAATAAGACATTCACCGCCGGAAGCAAAATGTTATATAATGGCGGAATGCCAATCACCCCAATACTTCCTGGTTCACCGGTTAATTCAAGAGATCCGGTACTCGATGAATCAAAACCATATAGTGATCATGTGCCTCCTTATTTCAGAATGGATATACGTCTTGCTTTGCGTAAAGACAAAAAGAAAGCATCTTCTACA
>DASVAM010000014.1:0-2799 GCA_036376375.1 Chitinophagaceae bacterium | reverse complement strand
AGGATCGTCTCAAGTGATAATGATGGAAAATATTTTTTGAGTGATTGCATTTCTTTTGCAATGCTTAATTGCCAATTGCTGCTATAACTATCGGTCCCTAAAACGATCGGGCAATTATGTTTCATCAACATTTCAATCGGTGGAATTTTATTTTCAATATAAAGATTGGCGTTGATACAAAGACACCAAAAAAGTTTTAACCCTTTATTATCCGCATATTTTTTGGCAAATACCACATCTTCTTCAGGCATGAATGTGTTATGAACAAGAAAAATGGTCTGGCCGTTGTTGAAATGAGGCAAGACTGAACGAATACTACTTAACCCAGTAACAGGGAATGGCGATTCGTTTATTCCAAAGATCTTGAAAAGTTTTAAGTAGTCTCCACCACCAGTTTTGTATAACACATCTTCTGCGGGATGCTCCTGATTATGTATGGAAATGACCTGCCCTTTGGTTAATTCATTTATTAGTTTGAATGTTTTTGGAGAAATGCTGTATGGTGCATGTGGCACTAATGACGTACGATGTTGAATGTTGAATGTTGAGCGTTGAGTGTTGAATGTTTCGGCCACCTGTTCATAATGTTCAATATTCTGATCTGCTTTTTCATCAGTAAAGCCAAGCACTTCTACAAAATTCTGCCACCGGATACGGCTTTTACTTTTTACTTCAGCTGTATCAGCTGTGTTTCCAATATCACCTACGGCTACTGTGCCGTTATCATACATTTCCTTTTCCGCTTGAATTATTGCGTGCATTTTCTTTTTCGAAGAATCTTCGTAAGCCCCTCCATCGGAGGGGTTTGTCCGAATGGACTCCTCCGGAGGGGAGGCTTCCCTTTTCGTTACGACCGAACATAAAAACGCGATCAAACCGGTATGTGGTGGAATTACATTTTTTAAATGGCTGAGTTCAAGATGACAATGACAATTGATCAAACCAGGCGATAAAATCCCATTGAAGTTTTGAACATTATCACCCGCCTCCGAAACATGAACGATATCCTGAACCTTACCTTCATCATCAGTGATCAGAACCTTATCATTACCATGAAGTTGATAACCATCAAACAATTGATCTGCCTTAAACTTTCTGTATGCCATTTTGTAAAATTCCACAAAACAAAATCCAAATCCCAAAAAACTATTCTTGTTACATTTGCAACCCATTGGAATTTGGGATTTTTTAATTTGGAATTTCACCTATATGTTAGACCGGTTAGAGGCCATAAAAGCAAGATTTGACCAGTTAGGGATAGCGCTTACCAATCCTGAGATCGTTGGCAACAATAAAAGATTTGCCGAAACGAGTAAGGAATACCGCGGCCTTGAAAGAATAGTCAAAGCGTACGAAGAATATAAAAAAGTTCTTGATGATGTGACGATGTATAAAGAAGCGTTGAACGGAGCAGATGACGAGCTGAGAGAGCTTGCAAAGGAAGAGTTGCCCACGCTTGAAGAAAGAAAAGAGAAAATGGAATCGGCCATCAGACAGATGCTGATACCAAAAGACCCGCAGGATGAAAAGAATGCGATCATAGAGATCCGTGCCGGGACCGGGGGCGATGAGGCGAGTTTATTTGCGGGCGATCTGTTGCGTATGTATATGCGTTACTGTGAACGCAGGGGTTGGAAGACAGCAATCCTAAGTGAGAATGAGGGAACAGTCGGTGGTTACAAAGAAGTTCAGCTGGAAGTTCTTGGTGATGACGTTTACGGTACATTAAAATTCGAAAGCGGTGTGCATCGCGTGCAGCGGGTGCCGGATACCGAAGGTTCAGGAAGAGTTCATACATCTGCTGCAACGGTAGCTGTGATGCCGGAAGCGGAAGAAGTCGATTTTGAATTGAACCCGGCTGATGTAAAAATGGAAACAGCCCGAAGCGGTGGGGCGGGGGGTCAGAACGTGAATAAGGTGGAAACAAAAGTGATGCTGACGCATATCCCAACCGGAACGGTTGTCGTTTGCCAAACAGAGAGAAGCCAGCTTGGGAACCGCGAAAAAGCAATGGCGATGCTTCGAACAAGGCTTTATGAAGAACAGGTGCGAAAACAGGAGGAAGAAATCTCACGGCACAGAAAGAGCCTGGTAAGTACAGGTGATCGTAGCGCCAAGATCAGAACTTATAACTACCCGCAAGGTCGTGTCACTGATCATCGCATAAACCTCACGTCATACAATTTGCCAGCCGTTATGAATGGCGATATAAATGAGTTTATTGAGGCACTCCAGTTTGCCGAAAATTCTGAAAAGCTTGCGAGACAGAATTGATCTAAAATTTACCCACGAATTGAATGGTACCTGAAAAAATGTACAGATCTGTAAGAACTTACCAATATGCTGTTAGGACGAGCTGGGATACTTGAAAAAGTGAAAGGGCCCGTACAGCCAGCACCTTTTATTTTCTTTGACGTTTCTTTAACAGGAATGCCTTTTTTATGACGTCAAACTAATGAGTACGCGGGAACATAGCGAAATGGCTTTTTGTCAGAGTAACGTCAGAATTATTGCATTGTGGGTTACAAAAAGCATCGAAATTGAATAAAATAAAAGCTGTCAATGCGCGTTTCTAAGTTGAGGCTCTTTGATTGGCGAAGTGGGGGAAAATCAGCTTGTTCTTAGCAGATTTTCTATGTTTCAAAAGTGATAATACGAGGAAAAGACCTTTAATAGTTCATTAACAACAAGCATCAAAATATTGGCAGTAAATTTGCGTTATACTTAAAAGTTCTTCACAAATAAAGCAGTCAATTTTCTCATAAGCAGTTAGTTTTGGTTGCGACCCCTGTTTCTACA
>DASVAM010000005.1:0-6107 GCA_036376375.1 Chitinophagaceae bacterium | reverse complement strand
TGCAACGGTGCAGGCTTCCGATGTTCTCGGTGGTATTTTAACAGCAACTCCCGATGCGGTGACTGGTGAATTTTTAATTCGTGGTGTGCCGGCGGGTACATGGTCCGTATTAATAGACGGTAATAACGGATACCAGGACTTTACGAAAGACAATGTTACGGTTACAATTGGTGAAGTAGCAGATATTGGGTTAATAACGCTGGTGAAGTAGCGACAGATAAATTAATAATTAAAAATTAGGAATTAAAAATTGCCTCCTGTTTATGGAGGCTTTTTTATTTGCTTAAATCTGCTGTGCAAAATTTTCTACATTTTTCATTTGATTTTTTTGAAGCATCTTGATTTGATTTTTTTTCTTTCAGACAACTCTTGTTTGAATTAGCCCGATTAAAAATTATTCCTACGAACTATTTGGCCCGCCCGGATTCAAATGTGTTGTATCGTACCCTGTGAAATCACTTTACATAAGTCATTTCTAATTCCCATCTAAGAATTTTAATCACTTTAAAATTTATTAGTTATGAAAATGATTTTCATTCGGGCGAGTCGCATTTTTATTTTAGCCGGTGGTATGATGGTTCTGATAAGCACGACTTTAATAATGCCGGGTTGTAAGAAGATGGAAGAAACGCCAGCCTTATCTGAAGAAGCAACTGCTGCCATGCCTAAATTAAAAGAAGCGGTGGATCTTCAAATTTTGGAAGACGGTTTTGTTTCACCTATCGGAGTTGTTCCTATCCCCGATAACAGCGATAGATTAATTGTGATCGACCAGGTCGGAAAATTATGGGTGCTTGATGCAAATGGTAACAAGCTTGCTACACCCTTCATTGATCTTACCGGCAGAATGGTCACATTAAACCCGGGATTTGATGAACGGGGTCTGCTCGGTGTTGCATTTCACCCGGATTATGCAAGCAATGGTCGGCTCTTTATTTATTATAATGCTCCACCACGAGCCGGAGGACCAACACCTGTAACAACATGGAATAACCTTGCAAGATTCTCCGAATTCAGAATTTCGGCCGATCCTAATGTCGTTGATATGAGTTCTGAAAGAGTCTTTCTTGAAATTGATGATCCCCAGGGTAATCACAACGGAGGTACTTTGATCTTTGGTAACGATGGATATTTATACATTTCAATCGGTGACGGCGGTGGTGCAAATGATGCAAACGTTGGTCATGTACCAGATTGGTATCTGGTGAATACAGGAGGCAATGGGCAGGATGTCGAGGCTAATTTATGGGGCAGTGTCTTGCGTCTCGATATAAATGGTGCAATGCCGTATGGAATCCCTCCTGATAATCCATTTGTCGGAAAACCAGGACTTGATGAGATTTATGCATATGGTTTCAGAAATCCATACAGGATGTCGTTTGACATGGGAGGTTCCAGGAGATTATTCTTAGGAGATGCAGGACAAATCTTATATGAAGAAGTAGATGTAGTGGAAAAAGGCGGCAACTACGGTTGGAATGTGAAGGAAGGCACACATTGTTTTAGCACCGCAACCCCGGGAACGTCATTGCCGGATTGCCCAAGCGTTGATCCAATGGGGAACCGGCTTATTGATCCTGTCATCGAAATGCTGAATGCGGCAAACCCGGCAAGCGGTGTCAAGACGCTCACGGTTATTGGCGGCCATGTGTATCGTGGAAACATGATACATGGATTAAAAGGAGATTATGTATTTGGTAGTTTTTCCAAATCATTTTCTCCCCAGGGCGAGCTTTTTATTGCAAAACCGGCCGGTCCCGGGCTATGGCCATTCCAGGAAATTACATTAGCAAGCTTCCCTGATCATTTAGGAGCATTTGTAAAAGGCTTTGGACAAGATATGGAAGGAGAGATCTATGTTGCCACTTCTACGGTATTAGGTCCATCCGGAACCACTGGTAAAGTTTATAAACTAGTGCCGGCGGAATAAAATAAAATAGGCAGCTATCATCCCGTGTTGTCATCGGTTAAGCTGCCTGAGGAAAAAACCTTCTAATCTATTTTGGAAGGTTTTTTATTTAATACGTATAAGGTTTATTGACGGATATTCTAAAAGCTTTTTAATTTTATATACCCATTTTCGTTTCTGCCTATAAGAGATTTTTTCATATTAAATCTCTTGACATGAAAATTCTCATCACAACTGCCGCGCTGTTTATTACATTTCATGCATTTCCACAAACCTCAATCAATAACACAAAATGGAAAGGATTGATCACGAGTCCGCAGTCGCTTGAAATTGTGCTGGAGTTTAAGGCCGATAGTTTGAGAGTAACTTCTATGGAAGGAACGGAACTTGAAGTAATGTATTTTCTATTAAATAAAGATACACTTACACTTAAGAAGTTGAATGGAACAAGTCCATGTGATAATGTAACAGAAGGGGCCTATCTTCTACGTTGGATTGAAAATGGAGATAAATTCCAGATGCTTACGATCAAAGATGATTGCAGGGCCAGATCTAATTCAATAACATCAGAATATGCTTGCGCCCGGGTAAAAGACTAAAGTTTATCGATGTCACGATAACCATGTAAAAGAACCTTATGTCTGCTAATAGAAACTTATTAGTTATACTAATTGTATTTCTTTTTTTGACGCTATCGGGTAATGAGGCAAAGGCACAACGCAAAGAACGACCAAATATCATTTTGATTATGGCTGATGATCTTGGAATTGGGGATGTGGGTTATAATAATTCAATTATTAAAACGCCTTTTATTGATGACATGGCAAAAGAAGGCATTGAATTCAAGCGGTTCTATGTTTCAGCTCCGGTATGTTCTCCGACAAGAGGAAGTGTTTTGACAGGCAGAAACCCCTATCGATATGGGGTGTATTCCGCTAATGTTGGTTATTTGAAGAAAGAAGAACTGTGTTTGGCAGAAGTGCTAAAAGCAGAAAATTATATTACTGGTCATTTTGGAAAATGGCACCTCGGCACTTTGACAACAAAAGAGACAGATGGAAACAGGGGCCGGATAAACGATAGCACAAATTATTCTCCGCCATGGATGCATGGTTTTGATGTTTGTTTTTCAACTGAGTCAAAAGTGCCAACATGGGATCCCATGATCACACCCGCAGGTTTCGATACAGAAATGGGAAATAAAAAACCCGGAGAGCCCGTTGGCTCTTACTATTGGCACAGGTGAGAGCCAGAAAGAGACGATGAATTTACATGGAGATGATTCACGCATCATCATGGACCGTGTAATACCATTTATTAAGGCAGCAGCTGATGTAAAAAGGAATTTCTTTGCTGTGATCTGGTTTCATACTCCACATTTACCAGCGATCACCAACGAATATTATAGAAATTTATACAGGCAATATTCAGAGAATGAGCAACATTACTTTGGGGCTATAACAGCAATGGATGAACAGATCGGCAGATTACGCTCATTTCTTTCGACAATAAATATTGATAAGAATACGCTTGTCATTTTTAATAGTGATAATGGTCCTGAGGGGACGACAAGAACCGGTAAAACACAAGGAAGCTCGCTGGATTTTCGCGGTAGAAAAAGAAGTTTATATGAAGGTGGTATAAGGGTGCCTGCAGTTATGGTATGGCCTGCGGTCTTCAAAACGCACCAGGAAATCAGTGTGCCAGTAACTACAACTGATATTTTTCCAACGGTAATATCCCTGCTGGGAATCCATCCTCTTAAACCGGTAAAACCTTTAGATGGTATAGATTTCATGCCGGTCATTCGGGGCGAACAGACACGTTCTTCACCCATTTGTTTTCAATTTCAGAATCAGCTTGCAGTGATCGATGATCAATATAAGCTCTACAGTCCAAACAAAGGTTTTAGTTTTGAATTATATGACATCATTGCGGACAGGGGAGAAAAGAATAATTTGGTCAATGAAAAAAGAGAGATTGTGGAAAACTTGAAAAAAATACTTGAGAATTGGATTCAATCGTGCAAACAAAGCGATGAGGGAAAAGATTATGATTGAGATATCCGCGCTTATTTTATGTGAAAAAATTTTTCAATTTTTAAAGTTTATTATATGCTCAAGAAAACGATTCGATCCTCCTTTGTTGTTCTTGTGTTTTTAGGTTTACATATTTATGAACTTGCGGCCCAGCCACAGAAAAAATACAACGTGCTTTTTGTTGCGGTCGACGACCTGAATGACTGGGTAGGCCCCCTCAATGGCTATAAAGGAGTAAAGACACCAAACATTGATAAACTTGCAAGCGAGGGATTGAATTTTACAAAAGCTTATTGTCCTGCACCTGTTTGTAACCCATCAAGAGCTGCACTGCTGACAGGAATTCGTCCATCAACGTCAGGTGTCTATCAAAATTGGCAGCCCTGGCGTCTTGCCCTTCCTGACGCAGTTACCTTACCACAATATTTTATGCAAAATAATTATGAGGTGGTGGGTATCGGTAAAATTTTTCATGATGCTTATAATGATTCTGCATCATGGCATAAATATTATCCACAGCAAAGACAAGTAACGCCAGAGAAGCAGCCATTAAACGGTTTTGGAAATTTTGATTGGGGACCTTTGCAGGTGAAGGATGAAGACATGGCGGACTATAAACATGTGCAGTGGGGTATCGATTTTTTAAATGAGAAGCATGATAGACCATTCTTCCTCGCCGTAGGCATTAAACGTCCGCATCTTTCCTGGTGGGTACCACAGAAGTATTTTGACATGTATCCTTTGTCAGGAATTGAATTGCCGAAAGTGATCGCAAATGATCTCGGCGACGTGCCGCCGATTGGTGTCACGATGGCGAAAAGAATCCCAAACGCGCAACAGAATGCGGCTATACGGAACATGGAAGATCATAAATTCATTGTTGAGAATGATAAATGGAAACAAGCAATACAGGGATATCTTGCCAGTATTACATTTGCTGATGCGATGTTTGGACGACTGCTCGATGCACTTGACCGGAGTGCATATAAAAAGAACACGATCATTGTACTTTTCGGGGATCATGGCTGGCATTTGGGGGAAAAAGAACATTGGAGAAAATTTGCATTGTGGGAGGAGGCAACAAGAGTACCATTTATTATGGTTGTGCCCGGAATGACAAGGCCAAACGCTGAATGTGGGAAAACGGTCAACCTGATGGATATTTATCCAACGCTGCTTACGTTGTGCAAACTTCCACCTAAAGAAGGACTAGAGGGCGTCGATATCCAACCGTTATTATTGAATCCAACCATACAATGGGAGCATCCGTCGATCACCACATATGGATTCGGAAATCATGCAGTGAGGACGGAACGATGGAGATATATTCAATACAGTGATAAAACAGAAGAACTTTATGACCATGATTCAGACCCTTATGAATGGAAGAATCTTGCTGCTGATCCCAAATTTGCAGATATTAAAAAGAAGTTGGTTGTTTGGTTGCCTGCGATAAATGCTAAACCTTTACCGGGTGAACGCCGGCAAAATGTGTTAGATTCTTCCAGAAGAGAATAAATAATCATGAAAAATATCTCCAGCCAATTATTGGTAAGCCGAACTAAAAAATTTTGTACGTATCTTTTCGTTCCCATTATAATAAGTAGAATATTTTTTATATCAACGATCACCCGAATATTATCAGAAGCTTACACTTTATTAAAAAATATTTGAAAATGAAAGGACTCCACCTGCAAAAGGCCCATCATATTTTTTTATTGCTTATACCCATTTTTGTTATTTCATTTCTTCCCGAACGATCCAGGGATCAGGAACAGCAGAAGAAAAAATATAATGTTCTGTTCATCATGGCAGATGATCTGAATAATGATATGGAATGTTATGGTAATTCATTTGTAAAAACACCGCAACTCGATCGTCTTGCAAAAAGTTCAATTCGATTTGACCGTGCCTATAACCAGTTTCCTCTCTGCAGTCCCAGCCGCGTTTCGATGCTTACCGGGTATCGACCTGATAAAACTGGTGTTTATGATCTTCAGGAATTGTTCCGGGATAACATTCCGGAAGCGATCACACTTCCTCAATTATTTAAAAATCATGGATACTTCAGTGCCCGGGTTGGAAAGATTTTTCATTATGGTGTTCCAGGCGGAATTGGAACAAACGGACAGGATGATTCAATCTCATGGGATAAACGG
>DASVAM010000003.1:0-4055 GCA_036376375.1 Chitinophagaceae bacterium | reverse complement strand
AAAGCGCCAAGATCACCAAGAGTAGCTTTTTCAACCTTTGCCTGTACATTCTTTACAGCTTTACGGGTCTTATCAGCTTCTACTTTTGCTTCTTTGCGTGCAGCTTCTTTCTCTTCAATCTTAGCTTGTTCCCATGTACGTGTATGAGAAAGAACGATCCGCTTTTCATTACGATCAAACTCGATTACCATGAATTGTGTCGTCTCGTCAGCGGTGACTGTTTTGCCATCTTCTTTCGCAAGATGACGGCTTGGAGCAAAACCTTCCAGTCCATATGGTAGTTGAACCACTGCACCTTTATCATCACGGCGAATAACCGTTCCTTCATGAACACTGCCAATCGCAAATGTTTCCTGGAGACTGTTCCATGGATCTTCTTCCAACTGCTTATGACCAAGCTGAAGCTTGCGATTATCTTTATCGATACTTAGAATAACAATATCGATATGTTCGCCAACTTTAGTGTATTCGCCCGGATGATTGAAACGCTTTAACCAGCTCAGATCGCTGATATGGATCATACCACCGATGCCGGGAGCTAATTCAACAAACACACCGTAAGGAGTGATATTTTTCACTAATCCTTTGTGACGGCTCTCAACCGGGAATTTAGTTTCGATTTCATTCCAGGGATCAGGTGAGAGTTGCTTGATAGAAAGACTCATCTTGCGACTACCCTTATCAAGTGTAACGATCTTAGCTTCATGCTCATCGCCCAATTTGAAGAATTCTTTTGCATTGATCGGCGTGTTGGCCCATGTAATTTCGCTTACGTGTACAAGTCCTTCCACACCCGGTTGAATTTCTAAGAAAGCACCGTAATCTTCAATATTAACAACACGGCCTTTAACAATATTTCCTTCAGCAATTGTTCCCGGCAACACATCCCAGGGATGCGGAGTGAGTTGCTTTAAACCAAGGCTGATGCGTTTTTTCTCATCGTCAAAATCCAGCACCACCACGTTGATCTTCTGATCAAGCTTTAATACTTCAGAAGGATGAGAGATACGTCCCCATGAAATATCAGTGATGTATAACAGACCATCCAAACCACCCAGGTCCATAAATGCACCGAAGTCAGTGATGTTCTTCACCGTTCCTTCAAGCACCTGGCCTTTTTCAAGTTTACTCATGATCTCCGCACGTTGTGCCTCAATATCACTTTCAATAAGTGCCTTATGAGATACAACAGCATTCTTAATGGCTTCATTAATTTTCACCACTTTGAACTCCATTGTCTTTCCAACAAACTGATCATAATCAGTCACAGGCTTCACGTCAATTTGTGAACCCGGTAAGAATGTTTCCATTCCAAACACATCAACGATCAATCCGCCTTTTGTTTTGTTAGTAACAAGACCGGTAATAACCTCACCAGTTTTGTGTACTTCAACGATGCGTTCCCATGCGCGGGTAATACGGGCCTGGCGACGGCTAAGATTCAAATGACCTTCACGGTCTTCTTTTTCTACAACCATCACTTCCACTTCGTCACCAACTTTTAAGCCTTGCAGGTCACGAAACTCGTTCAATGAAACAAGACCATCACTTTTAAACCCGATGTTAAGAACAACATCAGTTTTAGTAAGACCCACTACCGTTCCTTTGATCATCTCACCATCGGTGATAGTAACGAAAGTGTTGTCATACACTTTCTCATACTTTTCTTTTTCTTCTTTTGTGTAAGAAGTCACATTACGTTTGTCAACACTCCAATCGAAATCATCATGAGGAGAAGGAGTCCCGCCTTGCGGGCTTTCGGCAACTGAAGTTGCCTCACCAGGTGAATTTGATGTCGCTGTAGTTGCCTGGCCATCGCCACCAGCAGGCTCCTGTGCATCAGCGTTTAGTTGTTTAAAATTCATTTTGAAAAACATGATAAAATAATCCGGAGGGATTTAGATTTCCGGGGCGGCAAAGATAGCGTATAGTTTCGGGTTCGAGGTTTGAAGCTTGAGGTTTTTTTTGACAAGGAAGTCAGCTTTAAAGCCTTGATTAGGCAGCCGTTGCGACGCTCCGTTAAGGGATCAGTAATTCTATTGAGCATCGTGAAAAGTGAAACGTCAAACGCGAAAGGGGTTATTTGCCTGGATCAGTTCTTTCACGTTTCATCTTTCACGTTTGACGAAATGGCCTTCGCCGCAACAAATCCACTCGTCCATGCATGTTGAAAGTTAAAGCCTCCCGTTATCCCGTCAACATCCAACACTTCACCGGCAAAGAATAAGTTTGGAACTTTCTTACTCATCATTGTGTTTGCATCCACCTCGTTCAATTTTATCCCACCAGCTGTCACAAACTCTTCTTTAAAAGTTGTTTTGCCTTTTACTTCACATTCATACTTACACAGGTTATTGATAAATTTATTTTGCTCTGCCGCAGGAAGATCAGCCCATCGCCAGTCATTTTTTATTCCCGCGTTCTTCGCAAGAAATTCCCACAACCTTGATGGCAGCCCAAATTGATTTTTATTCAGGATCTTTTGAGAAGCATTTTCAATTCTTAACGCTTGCAATCTTTTTCTCAAAATCTCTTCATTGAATTCCGGCAGCCAGTTGATAATAATTTTTAATTCATAATTCATAATTTTTAATTCCCTTGCTCCCCATGCACTTAATCTAAGTACAGCCGGCCCACTCAATCCCCAATGTGTAATTAACAGCGGACCTTCTTCTTCCAGCCTGGAACCTTGCCTGCCGGCAGGCAGGTTTGGAATTTTAATATTGGAATTTCCAACACTCACTCCCATCAGTTTTGTTATCGGATGGTTTGGCAGATTAAAAGTGAATAAAGACGGGACCGGTTCCTCAATCGAATGTCCTGTATCTTTAAGCCAATCAAACATCGATGATTTCGGGTAACCTCCGGTTGCTACGCACAAATAATCTGCATCCACAGATTCACCACCGGCGTATTGAATATTGAATCCTTCCGGTTGAATATTTATCTCCACAACCTCTTTATTCATGAGTATCTCCAGACCATACCGATTTGCTTCCTTCAATAAGCAGTCAATGATCGTCTGTGATGAATCTGAAACGGGGAACATCCTTCCATCTACTTCTGTTTTTAACTTCACCCCTTTTTCTTCAAACCAACTGATCGTATCAGTTGTAAAAAACTGGTGAAAAGCTTTTTTTACAAAATGCTGTCCTCTTGGATATCGCTTGCTCATTTCAACAATATCAAAACATGCATGGGTAACATTGCAGCGGCCACCGCCGCTGATCCTCACTTTAGAAAGAAGTTTATTGCTCTTTTCGACGATCGTAACCTTCAACGATTGATCCATCCTGGCCGCGTTTACAGCGCAGAAAAAGCCGGCCGCTCCGCCTCCAATGACGATAAGATGTTTTTCCACCGGGCAAAAATCAATAATTAAGAATAATAATTAAAAATTAATAATTATTATTACAGTGGATGCTTTATTCAATACTAAAGGTCTTTGTAAGGCTTGCCGCCAAAATCTTTTGCCGAAAGATCATTATTAATAACCGGGAGCTATTAAAAGAAAAAGGCCCGATGATCCTTGCATGCAGTCATCCGAACTCCTTTCTTGATGCGGTGCTGATGGATATTCTTTTTGAACAGCCGGTCTGGTCATTAACAAGAGGAGATGCATTCCTGAACAAAAGAATTACACGGCTGTTTTATAAATTAAAAATGTTGCCGGTTTATCGTCCGACTGAAGGCGTTGAAAATCTTTCAGAGAACTATAAAACCTTTGATACGTGTATCGAACTTTTCAAACGGAATGCCATTGTATTAATTTTTAGTGAAGGACTTTGTGAGAATGAATGGCATTTGCGTTCGTTAAAAAAGGGGACAGCAAGACTTGCATACAAATGCCTGCAGGAAAATATTCCATTAAAGATCTTACCGGTCGGTCTTAACTACAGTTCGTTCAAACGATTTGGAAAAAATCTATTTGTTAACCTGGGAAATATTTTTACGGTATATGATTTTGATAAAAACCTAAGTGATGGCGCCTGGAACCAGGTTTTTAATAATGCACTACAGCAGGAACTTCGCCCGCTTGTTTTTGAGATCGATAA
>DASVAM010000718.1:0-4151 GCA_036376375.1 Chitinophagaceae bacterium | reverse complement strand
ATCGTTATGACAAAGTGGTGAGGAAGGGAAAGAATAACGAGCCTCCGATCAAAGGATTTTCATTATCAGGCGAACCGGTACAAGATACAGCATCGGGTACGGAGTCAAGGTCTGATCTTACTGAAGTGGTATTGGCATCTCCAAAAGCGTTGCTAGTGTTTTTTATTGACCTTCCGGGAGAGTCACCGTTATGGAAAAACGAATTACTCACAACTTATGCCGGGGCCAAGAAAAAAGGGATTCCATTCTATTTTGTAACCTCAAACCGGACGGAAGGGCTTCCTATATTTACAAAAATGGGATTTGATAACCCGCAAGTCGTTTCTTGTGATTTCACATTGATCAGGACGGCAGCGAGGGTTAGTCCAACCTTGTATTTATTAAAGACCGGAACGGTTGAGGGAAAATGGAGCTATCCAAATTTCAGTGATGCTACAAAAGCAATAAACAAATAAATTATTATTTGCTAAAATTCATCACCAGGAAACTTCTTTATGGCCTGCTGGTCCTGGCAGGCGTAGTGATTCTCGTTTTTTTTCTGTTCCAGGGTTTCGGCGATCCATCCCGATTAGTAATGGGACAAACTGGGGATGCTGCCACACAGGCCAATATTCGTAAAGAACTTTATCTCGATCAGCCAAAATGGAAGCAATTTGTATATTATGTAAATGATGTTTCTCCAATATCCGTTCATACTTCAAAAGACATCCTGGAAAAAAAATTAAAAGGAATCTTTATTGGAGGAGACAATAAACCCGAAAGGTATCGGGTTGGAATAAAAGTCCCATATCTCCGTAAATCATACCAAACTAAAAAGGAAGTTGGCAGCGTACTGACCGAGGCTTTGCCAGGTACGCTAATCCTTGCCTTCGCTGCCATGTTCATTGCGGTGGTGATTGGAATACCATTAGGCGTGCTGGCTGCGGTAAAGAAAGGTACATGGATGGATACATTCTCGGTTTTTGGAAGTATTGTCGGCATCTCAGCGCCATCATTTTTCATGGGCATCATCATCGCCTATGTTTTCGGTTTCCTGCTTTCAGATTGGACGGGGTTACATATCAATGGGAATTGGTTTGACGTGGATGAAGTAACCGGCGAACGAAAATGGACCCTCCAGAATCTTATCCTCCCGGCTTTTACGTTGGGAATTCGGCCGCTGGCCATTATCACACAGCTTACCCGGAGCGCTATGCTCGATGTATTAAGCCAGGATTATATCCGAACGGCCTATGCCAAGGGACTCAGTAAAATGAAAGTCGTTTGGAAGCATGCATTGCGTAACGGACTGAATCCGGTTATCACGGCGGTGACAGGCTGGTTTGCAGAACTTCTTGCGGGCGCATTTTTTGTCGAATATATTTTTGGTTGGAAGGGCATCGGCAAAGTCACTGTTGATGCATTGGAGAAACTCGATTTTCCCGTTGTAATGGGCTCGGTTCTTATATCGGCTACATTCTTTATTATCATCAATATTCTCGCTGATATTCTATATGGTGTCGTGGATCCAAGAGTCAGGGTTCAGTAAAAATTTAATCGGCCAAACTTTACAATTTCATTACATCCTTTTCATTCTATCTTCACTCGCTTGATTGAATTTTGGGATCGTTTGAGGGCATGTTGGTAAAAAAATATTTGGAATATTTTTTGCACATTGTCCAACATCACACTTTTTCCCAGGAATTTATTCGTAAATTGATAATGCCTTAAACCTTAATCTTAACGATTGCGAAACTTATTAAACCGAAGCGTATGGAAAAGATAACTTCAATTCTAGCCAAAAAAGAACCGCATTTCCACACGGTAACTCCCGGTTCGTCTGCAGATAATGCACTTAGTCGCATGTGTCATGAAAATGTAGATTACCTGATCGTAATGGACGAAGGACAGTATGTCGGTCTTCTTACCGAACACGACATTGCCAGCAAGGTTGTAATTACAAACAGGCAACTCACTAAAACTAAGGTGAGTGATATAATGAACAAAGGATTACCCGCAGCTACTACAGATGATACCGTTGAAAGATGTATGCAATTGATGCGTCAACATCATGTTCGTTATTTACCCGTTTTTGAAATCCATTCTTTCCGTGGTATTGTGTCTTCTGAAGATATATTGGAGGAAGCAGTAAATAACAGGATGGAAATCTTTGATACAGTTGTTAGAAGGGATAGCCGCTTTGGAGTGCTTACTTAACAACGATTTCCTTTATTACTTTCTTACCTAAAGCTTCGTTCACACGAAGCTTTATTTTTTCTTTCTGGAAAATCAGCTCCTGTTTCAATGGTGCCACATGAGTTGTGATAAAGAGGGTATCATTGATGATCTTTATTTCCTCAGTGTAACGTGCAATAGTTTTTCCCATGATATCCTCCCAAACATCCCCGATCTGCAGCGCCTGGATCGAGCCCCGAATGCGGCTTTGTTCTAAAAACTTTTCGATCGCGTCACTCATTGAATACTCACCCATGGTACGAAGTTAAATGGTTTAATGGTTTCGAACGGTCAATGGTGATGATTGATAAGAAATATTCAATTTCTTATGAATGAACTTTTAAACCTTTAACTCTTAAACCCTTAAACGGTAGACGTTTAAAGTCTAATGATCTCAAATTTTGCATTTATCTGGTTTAAATGAGCCAACAACCTTTCCTCACTTGTGTCCGTAATAAAAACCTGTCCATTATTTTCAATACAAACGCGGTGCAGAAGGTTGGCGATCCGGTCTTCATCTAATTTTTCAAACACATCATCCAGTAAGAGAATAGGGGCAAAACCTTTATTTTCTTTCAGCACCTCCATTTCTGCCAATTTGAGAGCAAAAAGCAAACTTTTTCGCTGGCCCTGTGACGCGATGTTTTTGAATAACTGTCCATTCAGGTTACATATCAGATCATCACGATGAATACCGCCCGTTGTGCGCTGTGCCGCCATATCTCTTTGCTTGTTCAGGTGCAATAATTCAGCAAAAGTGCATTGATTCAATTCACTTTGATAATGCAATTCGGTTTCTTCGTCCTGCTTTGCTATTCCTGTGTAAAGTTTTTTTACGGCGGGTAAAAATGAAATGAGAAACTGTTTTCGTTTTTCGAATATATATTCTCCCGGTCTTATCAACTGTCCGTCCAATACTTCAAGCAGCGAAATATCCCGGTTGCCGGTTTCATAGAAACTCTTCAGTAAAGAATTCCTTTGTAATAAGATCTTATTATAGTTAATTAAATGCTGCAGGTAATCTTTATCAATTTGTGAGAGTAAGGCATCGAGAAATCTTCTTCTTTCTTCACTGCCGTCTGTTATGATCTGGATGTCGTCCGGTGCAATAATGACACAGGGATAGCGGCCGATATGTTCTGAGAATTTTTCATACCCCGCATCATTTACTGAAAATTCTTTTTTACCAGTTTCACGAAGGATGCATAAAGCTTTTTCTCTTTTTTCATTTAGTTCCAATTCGCCGCCCACCCGGAATCCCAGGTGCCCGTTCTGAATATTTAAAATATCCCTTGTGAAATAGCTCTTGGTAAAACAGAGATAATGAATAGCATCCAGCAGATTAGTTTTACCGACTCCATTATTACCGCAGATCCCAACTATTCTTTCATGAAATTGAAAGGATCGGTTGCTATAGTTTTTGAATTGAGTTATTGATATAGAATGAAGACTGAGCAAGGATGCAATATTAAATAATTCAGTCGTGAGTCCTGAGACGTGAATCGTGAGTAGGTCCAAGAAAATGCATTCTTGTACTCACGACTGAGACTTACGACTCACGAAAAATTGAAGAGAATTACAGGAAGTACAAGAATGCTCCAAAGAGTACCTTCGGCACGACGCAAGGGACGACGAATCAGGGCTACAAAGCTGGAAACCATATAAAAACCGGCAATCTAAAATCTGAAATCCGAAATCTAAAATTGCCTGTTTTGCCTTATTTTTGCCGGCCCGGATGAAGCGGTCGTTGAAATGCAAATTCAACTATCCGTTCGGACGGGCCCCGGTTATTTTATGGCAGACACAACCCCAACTTTGAAGCCTGTGGCTACAAAATTTTCTAAAGAAACATATCTCTACTGGTATGAGCTGATGCAGCTTATCCGGCAGTTTGAGCTCATGGCAGAGGAAAAGTATAAAATGGAAGGTAAGATCCG
>DASVAM010000716.1:0-4215 GCA_036376375.1 Chitinophagaceae bacterium | reverse complement strand
TGGATGAATGAATCCCTGAAATCAATGCTCCAACTTCCCTATCTCAAAACTATTCATTCATTATCGAAAAGAGATGAAGCTCTCTACAACCAGATCCTTGTTTTGAAGCCCGGAGACGGACGGATCGCTACTGCCCACCTGGAAACAACCTCTTTTAAGATCCTGATATCCGCAACAGCCTTTCAGACCGAAGGCAAGATTTATAAACTGATCGCTTTTCAAAACGTGAACGAAGCGCTTGATGAAACGGAATCAAAAGCCTGGCAAAAATTATTGAGTGTATTAACACATGAGATCATGAATTCAGTGGCACCGATCTCCTCCCTGGCCGATACATTAAAACATCGGTTACAACAATCTGTACCTGTGCTAAGCAATGAATCCGGCTCCGTCGATGATCTCGAATTAGGTATCGAAACTATTAAAAGGAGAAGTGAAGGTCTCTTAAAATTTGCTGAAACCTACCGGAACCTCAACAAGATAACCACCCTTAATCTTAAGAAGGTTTTTGTAAGGGACATCTTTGAGAATTTATTACAACTCATGCAGCCGACCCTAGAACAAAAGAATATTGACATTGAAACTATTTTAAAAGATCCCGACCTTTCACTGGAAGCAGATACGAATTTGCTTGAGCAGGTTTTAATTAACCTGGTTGTAAATGCAATTGAAGCTGTTAAAGAGAAGCCTCATCCAAAAATTGTATTATCCGCTTATCTCAGTAACAACCGCAAAACGATCATAAAAGTGGCCGACAACGGAAGCGGTATGCCACAGGAAATCTTAGAAAAAATATTCATACCATTTTTCAGTACGAAAAAAAGTGGAAGTGGCATCGGGCTTAGTCTGTGCAAACAAATTATGATGCTGCACAAAGGAAATATCCAGGTCCAATCAGTGGAAGGGGAAGGAACAGCTTTCTTTTTACAATTCTAATCATCCATTGATCACTACACTGATTCGTTTTTATATCTTCTTTCCCTGTATAATTCCCGCCTGTATCGTAACAGTTTTTCTCTTTCCTCCTCTGTCAGGTCAGATGTATCAATCACATCGCTTTCACTTCTTTTTTCCCAAAGACGAAGGCTCTCATCGTATTCAGCATCTTTCTCCAGTTTAGCTTTTGCAGCCCTGTTTCTCCTGTTTCTATATAAATTATCAGTACTATAATGTTCATGACTATAAAAATCAGGATCGATATGCTCCTCTTCTATTATGTCCCTGTCCGGGGTTTGCAGGGGCTTATTTGGTTCAACATTTACTTTCCGACCAAAAACAGATGAGATCTTTCTTTCCACCTCATGCGTTAAAGAATTTCGATTGTAATCCGGCAAGCTGCAGATCTGGTCAACTGAGACGTTCGGGATCATAACATCATCATTTCCTTTATCAAGCTCTGCAAAACCTATTGGAATCAGAATTTTCCTGTCTTCCAACCGCAATTCATTCTCTTCAAGGTCAACCACCATGTATCTTACTTTTTTTGCTTTTGTGTCGAGGATCAATTCTTCCACAGACCCGATTTTTTCACCGTTGCGGTATCTAACATCCCAACCGCGGATATCCGGGTCACCTTTGGTGATCTCGAAATTTGAACGATCTAATTCCTGGAGACGATTATATGCTTTATTCATAATAAATTATTTTAGGAACAACTGTTCCGGGTTAAAGAATACTTAGGTGGGTTATTTTGATTCAGGCTCTTTGGGGCACCTCATATTGGACATAAGAACTTTGTGTGGGCTTGTCGATCGCATTTCTTACTTCCGGATTGTTATTCCATATTAAGATAAAAGCAATCGCGGCCACCACGATTATGGATATCAATATCCACAACCAGGTGGATGAATTTTTCTTTTTTGCCTGCACATGTATTTCAGCCATGATAAAAGTTTTTGGTTAAACAATAGTTGTCCGATAATCGATAAACATAAATTGTGCCTGTATCATTTACTATTATCAGTAGTATTATTCACCGAATTTCTATTCAGAACTATGATAAAATGGAATTCAAAACACGAAAATGTGGAAGGTATTCGTCAAAATTCATTTCTGTCTAAAGTTTATCCATTATTCTTTAGCCCCTTTCAGTCGTTTATTGCCGGTACTATTTTTCCACCCGGAGTGATTTATTCTTTTCAAGATTGAACATGTACTTCAAAGTTGTGGTCAAGTCCGTCATCTATTAGTTGTATTACATTACCTTTTCCTTCGCCGGCCTCACTTTTCCACCAGGAGCCTTCGTTTCCTGTCAATTGATAAACGATAATATGGTAGGTAGATTTGTGATACTTGTACTGGATCTTGATCGATGGCCATTCGGAAGGGAAACAAGGGTTGAATTGTAATTGATCTTTTTTCAATTCGATCCCCGCCAGCGCGCTGATGATAAATTGGTACATCCATCCCGCCGAACCAGTATACCATGTCCAGCCACCTCTGCCCCGGTGAGATTCGTTGGCATAAACATCAGCCGCAATTACATAGGGTTCTACCTTGTATACTTTCATTGATTGCGGATCCGAGGCATGACCCAACGGCTGTATCATACTAAACAATTCCCAGACTTTTTCACGATCTTTTAAGGCCGCAAATGCCATGAGGGTCCAAATGGCAGCGTGTGAATATTGTCCACCATTCTCTCTTACTCCCGGCACATAACCTCGTATATAACCAGGATTGGGACCATTAGCATCAAATGGCGGATCCAATAATTGAATAATTTTCAGATCTCTTTTGACAAGATATTTGTCAAGAGCATTCATGGCCATTTTTTTTCTTTCATCGCTTGCGGCGCCTGATAATACTGACCAGCTCTGCGCAATGGCATCAATGCGGCATTCTGTATTTTCTTTTGAACCAAGTGGTGAGCCGTCATCAAAATAAGCCCGGCGATACCATTCGCCATCCCAGCCTGATCGTTCTATGTTGGTCTGAAGTGTCGCCGCTTCCTCTTTGCAGGAGCCGGCAAATAAGAGATCGCCATTATTCGTCGCAACAACCGAAAATTTGGTGAGCACGTCATAAAGAAAAAATGCAAGCCATACACTTTCTCCTTTGCCTTTAATACCTACACGATCCATTCCATCATTCCAGTCGCCGGCACCGATCAATGGTAAACCGTGTTCGCCAAAACGGTGACTATATTTTATAGCGCGAACACAGTGTTCGTACAAATTGCCTGAAGCATTTAGCGAAACAGGAAGATCGTAAAGTGAATCTTCACCCTCATATAATGTGCGGCTTTCAAGAAATCCTATCTGCACCTGCAAAATATCCGAATCACCTGTTGCCTTTATATATCGGGACACGACAAATGGTAGCCAGAGCAAATCATCGGAGCAGCGGGTACGAACACCCCTGCCTTCTGGCGGATGCCACCAATGTTGCACATCGCCTTCTATAAATTGTCTGGATGCACTCAATAAAATTTGTTCTCTTGCCATTGCCGGTTCTGTATGTAATAAAGCCAGCACATCCTGCAACTGATCTCTGAATCCAAATGCGCCGCCGGATTGATAAAAGCCGCTGCGGGCAAACATTCTACACCCCATTGTCTGATAGATGAGCCATCCATTCGCTAAAAAATTCAATGCTGTATCGGGGGTGGTTACCTGTACGGCATTTGTAATGTTATGCCAGTATTGTTTTACATTTTGCAGGGACTGAAGAACAGCATCCCTGGTAGTAAATTGTTGTAACAATCCGGCCGCTGCGCCGGCATTCTTTTCACTCCCGATCTGGAATATGATCTCTTTTTCAGCACCACTCAAAAGATCAAATTTTATATGAAGTGCAGCACAAGGGTCCATAGCCGCACCTGTTCTTCCGGAAAGTTTTTTCCTGTACATCGCCTGCGGATTCCCCAGATCCCTGTTTCTTCCAATAAATTCTGACCGGTCCGCCGTATAACTAAAATTGTAACCGCCTTCCACCTTAAAATAGGTGACACGTTCTGCAAAGGCCGAATTGTACCGGTTTCGAAAGAGCAAAGCGCCGGTGTTTTTATCCTGCTCGGAAAACACATGTATATTGGCTTTGGATCGTACGTCACCAAGAATTATTTCAAGAAACCCCATTGCCGACAGTTTACGAACCCGTCCCGATTCGTTCTTCACTTTCAACACCACAAATTTTACCGGTTGATCTTTATCGACGAACACAGACATTTCGGAATGAACACCATCCTGACTATGTTCGAAAATGCTGTAACCA
>DASVAM010000709.1:0-10486 GCA_036376375.1 Chitinophagaceae bacterium | reverse complement strand
CATCGCATTATCACTATCTCTTCCATTCGTAAAGACAAATGTTTGTGCAAAAGCATAATCATCACCTGCAGCGCCACCATAGGCGTTTACCTGCATGCCTGCAATATCTTCAATGCCTTTTAAAATTTCTTCTCCATCTGTTGCAGAATGACTGGTACCAATCAAAAATGCAGGGAGTGTAAGTTTCTCACTGGCTTTTTTGGCGATAGCTCTTGAAACTTCCCTGTAGTTTTTTTCAGGATATTCTTCAAAATAGATTTGAAAATGATCTTTGTTCATGTCAAGCAAGAGAATTGCTGCTGAATTCTTCTCCGTTTCTTCATCAATGAATTCCCCATTGGTAGTACAGCCAAATATGTTGATACCCGCTTTATCCAGTAATTGACTGACTGCTTTTCTATCCTGGCTTTTTGAAATAAAGCAGATGGCTAATGTTGGGTTGAAACCATCAGCCAAGCTTTGTTGCAATGCAGATTTGATTTCTTCAGTCGACTTCCCTTTGATAGATTTTGCTTTCATATTATTTAACCTCACCCCAACCCCTCTCCAAAGGAGAGGGGCAGGATTATTTTTCTTTTAATGTCACCAGGCAACAGGTATTATTATGATACTCATTTTTACGGGTTTTTCCGGCCTTTCCGGCTAACAGGCCCGCCTGCCGGACCGGCAGCGATTTTCCATATTCGCCATAGGAAAAAAAGCCTGCCATCGGTGCATCCCAGATTTTCTGGACCTGTTCTATCTCTTCTTTGATTACCATGCCAAACGATAAATGCCTGCTCACACAAGAAAACATGATCAGGGCATCAGCTTTCGGTTGTACATTTTCCTTAATGCTTTTACATTCTGCAACAACTTTATCAATGGAATCAAAATCAGGTGGCATCGAAAACTTAATTTTTGAACCCTTCGGAACTCTACCCGAACAAATAAGCGAACGATCTTCACGATTGGCAAACATGGCTGTGCGAATGACAGGATCCGAGGTCTCCCGTTCCACCTGCAATGGATAATACCAGGAGCTAAGAAATGTCACCACTTCCTTGTCGCCATCCTGTTTAATCTCAACGCCCAGGAAATTCATTAACATATCCAATGCCGGTTTGTCGTCTATGGTATATACAACATTCCCTTCGCTTTTAGTAACCGTTTTCGTGGTGCCGATAGCATTCCAGCCACAAGTTGCGATTCCCTTAACATCTATTTTGTCTTCATCAATAATAAGTGCCACCAAGGCGCAGTCGCTACTTTTACCGTTGGTAAAAACAAATGTTGCTTCGAGTGCCAGATCATCTCCAGCCTTTCCCCCAAACACCGTTACTTCATCATCGTCCGAAGAGGGAGATTTTCCAAAACCTTGCAAGATGCCTTCAACAATAGGTTCGCCATCTGAGGACACTCCGCTGTTTGCTATAATGAACGCAGGCCTGGTAAAAGTTTCCTTTCCGGTAATACCTAATTTTCTTGCGTCTTCTAATGCGGACTCCTGGCTTGTTTCAATAAATTCGATTTTAAAATAACCCTGATTCATATCGAGCAGCAGTATAACAATGCTGCCTCCTTCAACTTCGCCGTCAATAAATTCTCCTGCCGTGGTAGCCCCAAATATCCGGATGCCTTTTTCGTCCAATAATTTGGAAATAGCTTCCCTGTCCTGTTTGACGGATATGAAAACGATGGCCAGAGTTGGCTTGAAACTGCTGTCCATAATTTCAGTCAAAGCAACTTTAATCTCATCAGTTGATTTTCCTTTTATTGATTTTGCGTTCATCTTTTATCTTTCTTTTGTCATCCTGCTTATCCTGATTGATGCGGGAAGCGTCATTTTTCTTTTAATGCTGCCCAACTTACAGTAGTTCCATGAAACTCCGGCTGGCCATTGGCAACACGGCCAAATTCACCAAGGGAGAAAAAACCTATCATCGGTGATGTCCATGTTCCGGCGAGGCCCTCAACTTCTGCAGACGACATGGGTCCAAGAGATGCTAACCGGCCTACACAAGAAAAGATGATCAGTGCATCGGCTTCAGGCATTTCATTTTCTTTTAACTCTGTCGCTCCTTTAATTACACTTTGGATTACATCAAAATCGGGCGGCATTGAAAATCGAAACAGCGAACCTTCGGGCACTTCTTCTGCCAGCATAACTGAATTATCTTCTGTGTTAGCTAATAATATGGGAAGCATCAAAGGACTTCCATCACGTCTTTGAAGTTGTAAGGGATAGATCAGGTTTAATCTTACGACCGCCCCTTTTTTGTCATCATCAATAATGTCATCGCCCAGAAATTTTTTTACAACATCGAAGGCTGGCTGATCATCGATGGTATGGATCCATGGACCTGTTGATCTCGTAATTTTTTTTTCGGTGCCGGCAGATTTCCATCCTGATGCAGCCATTCCTTTTAAGGCTATCTTATCCTGGTCTACGACGAGACATATTAATGCATTATCACTTGTTTCTCCATTGGTGAAAACTTTTCCCTTGAATTGTGCCGCATCACCAGCTTTGCCACCAACAATTGGAAAAGATACCCCGGCTTTTTCAACCATTCCTTTAATTATGTTGTCACCAGAGATCTGATAACTTGAGGAAGATATAATAAATGCGGGATTGGCAAATGTGTTCAATCCAAATTCTCCTACCGCGCAGCCTGTTTCATAACCGTTATCCGACCCAAAATTCTTTAAAACAATCCTGAAATAAGCAGGGTCTATATCCAATAATAAAATGGCGATCCCGGTTGTTTCAGCGCTTTCTTCAGTAAACTCAGCCATCGTGTTAGCGCCGAAAACGCGAATGCTTCTTTCATTCAATAATGAAGTGACCGCCGGTATTTCCTCCAATACTGAAAGAAAAACTATTGCCAACGTGGGTTTATAGCCATTGGCTAAAAGGCTGATCAGAGTAATTTCTATCTCTTGCGCCGTTTTTCCTTTGATTGATTTTGCTTTCATCCTTTTAATAAAACTATTTTTCTTTTAATGTCACCACGCAACAGGTGTTGTTATGAAATTCATGTTTTCCTCTTTTCGATCTTCCAAATTCACCATAACAGAAAAAACCGATAAAGGGGGCATTCCATACATTTATTACCCTTTCAATCTCTTCGCTTGTCATTACACCAAATGATAAATACCTGCTGATGCATGAAAACATGATAACCGCATCTGCTTCCTGTTGGTGGTCATCTTTTACATTCTTACACTCGTCTACTACCGTGTCAATTACCTCAAAGTCGGGCGGCAGCGAGAAACGGACTTTGGAGCCCTGGGGCACGGTGCCGGCACAGATCAGTGACCGATCTTCTTTGTTTCCCAGCATGGCTGTACGCATCACCGGAGGAGCATCCTCTCTTTCTAATTGCAACGGGTAATAAGCGCCAAGGTTTACGACGGTATTTGTAATGGCGTTCATTTCATTGATATTTAACCCAAGATATTTGATAACAAGATCAAATGCCGGCTGGTCATCTATTGTGTAAACAACATTCCCCTGGCTCTTTGTTATTGTTTTGGTTATTCCAATAGCTTTCCATCCGCAGGTGGCAATTCCGGCAACATCAATTTTGTCTTCATCAATAATGAGTGCAACCAAACCGGTGATACTGTAATTATCATTGGAAAAAACGATTGGTCCGCTCAAAGCAAGATCGTCACCAGCCATGCCGCCGAATATCGGTGGCTCTCCTCCAAAGCCTTCTTCAATACCTTTTATTATCTGTTCGCCATCTGTATGCAACCAGCCCGAGGCAATAATGAATGCAGGGTTAGCAAATGTTTTCTTCGCTTCGCTTCCAAACTGTTTTGAAATTTCATAAGCAGAACCACCACCAGTTTCATGGAAGACGACTTTAAAATAAGCAGGATCTATATCCAGCAGCATCATTGCAATACCGCCTTCACTGATTTCACTGCTGATGAATTCACCAGACGTAGTCGAACCAAAAATCTGAATTCCTTCTTTATTCAGCAGTTCACAAATAACTTCCCTATTTTGTTTGATTGACATAAAAAGAATTGCCAGTGTTGGTGTGAAGCCATCGGTCATGCTTTCCTGCAATGCAGATTGTATTTCTTCTTGTGATCTGCCTTTTATTGATTTTGCTTTCATTGTATCCGGTCAATTTACTTTTTATGGTTGCCTGATCCATTTTAATCTACGGTTCCCATTCAATACACGAAGAATGATAGTATCGCCACTGAAAGTAAAAGCTCTTCTTACCGTACTACCTACAGGAGAATGTATTGAAGTGGAGATCCGTTCGTGCTTTATCACATCCGCTGTATCTTCAATTGCATAATTGCCTGCATAAACATAACTGGATGCAAATGCCCGTACCGCATCTTTCAGTTCGTCGGTTGACATGCTATCCAGCCTGTTATTTATGTATTCATCACGGAGGCTTTGTTCCTCGGGCAGCCATTTATAATCGTTATATCCTTTTCTTGTTATATGCACGGCCATATGACCCCTGCCATCGTAAACAATATACCCGGTTCCCCCTTTTGTCCACGGATCTTCATGCCATACGCCATTTGAATCTGCATTTTCAGCAATATATAATTTATACATACCTGCGAGGCGGCTACGCTTGTCAACGGGTTTATTTTCAACGCACCCCCAAAAAATAATGCAAGTAATAAACGGATAAAGGAGATTTGATATCAGGCTCATTTTATTTTTCTTTTAAGGCCACCCAGCTGTTGGTAGTGGAATGAAATTCATGTTTGCCATCAATCCCTTTTCCAAATTCACCATAGGTATAAAAGCCAGCCATGGGAACCTTCCAAACCTGCTGCAGTCCTTCATTTTCCTGCTGTGCCATCGGTCCCAGCGTGCTCAACCGGCCCGCGCAGGAAAAAATAAGTAAGGCGTCTGCTTCAGCCTTTGTTTCGGTTTTCATTTGGCGGGCGGCGCCTATTACAGTGTCTATAATTTCAAAATCAGGAGGTGTTGAAAAACGAAAGCGACTTCCCTGCGTTAGGGTCGACTCGCATATCAACGCCTTTTTTTCTTTATCATACCCAATAGGGCCACATATTTTTGGTTCCAGCCCCTCGCGTTCAATAAGAAACGGGTAATGAACGGTTAGCGAATCAAAAAACTTTACCTGATCATCGGCCGTGGAGGCATCTTTGCCCAGAAACCGAAGATATATGTCCAAAGCATCCTGGTCGTCGATAGTGTAAAGAAGGTTGCCCTCGCATTTGGTGAAGGTTCTTACGATCCCCATCGGTTTCCAACCCGAAATAGCCACGCCGTAAAAACTTATTTTTTCCTCATCCAGTACCAATATGGCCAACCCATTGTCTGTTTCCCATTCATGAGTGAATACAAAAGTTCCGGTGAAAGTAATATCATCACCGGCCATTCCGCCAAACATAGTAATACCCGGGCCGAACGCATTCTCTATATCCTTCACCAATATATTTCCATCGATCATATTACCGGATCTTGAGAATAGTGTGCTGCATAATAACAAAGCAGGCTTTTTAAATTTTTGTATTGCTTTATGCGCAAGATTTGCAGTTACTTCTTCCAATTTGCGACCCGCCACATCTTCAAACAAAATAGTGTAGTAATCCCTGGATATATCCAATAGCAATATTGAGATACCACCCTGGGTTTGTTGTGCATCTGTAAACTCGCCGGCTGTAGTGGCGCCAAGAATATCAATATTTTCATTATTCAGTATTTCACCTATTGCTTTTCTGTCTTGCTTTATGGAAATAAATACTAAAGCCAATGTAGGCGTAAAACCATCCGCTATGCTTTGTTGTAAAGCTGATAGAATTTCCTCCGGCGAATTCCCCTTGATAGACCTGGCTTGCATTTAGTCAGTTAAATTAATGATTTTAAGACAATAATATTACGAGCTGTGTTTGGTTGGTGTTTTTATGCACAAACACAATATCATCTGATGCCGGAAGGTTTAAAGATAAGATGCTCTTTACTTAATAAAATATGTGAGTATGAAAACGACGACTTTTGACAACCATCTTCACCCCGCTCTGGAGCAACTCCACAAAAACACTTGTGTATGGATCGGTCATATGAACCCTGGCCCTGCCGATCATTTTGGAGGACAAACTTTTCAATGTCCCCGGGATGGGGGACTAAAAAAGATACAGGTGTACTCAATTGTAGTTTCGCATCCTGGCAAATTGACCCTGACCTTGCACGAATTTGATAAGCAAAGAAAAGAATGGGGACAAATACTTTCTTCGGCGGAGATCGAAATTGATGAAAATGATGGAGAACAATGGATCCAGTTTCCTTTGCAAACTGTACAGGTAAAAAAGGACCGTACGTATGGTTTCAGACTTAGAAGCGCTGATGCATTGGTGGCAATAGGTGAGGCAGCCTGGCCAAGCAAAAGTCCTTTTGTCTATGGAGAAGAATGGAATATCAATAACATCGAAAATAAAGATCACTATTACCGATATTTCAGTCTTGCTTTCAAAGTTGAGCTGAGGGCATAAAGAAATTATATTTGTTCAAAAACAAAAAAGCGGTACAGGGTGATGTACCGCTTGTAAATCTTGTTATAAAAGTTTAATTGGCTCTGATCACTCTCATACCCGGCCCACCATTATTTTGCATCATTTCCTGCATCAGCTTTTCTCTTTCTTTTGCAAACTCATCTGCTGTTACTTTTTTTCCTTTTGAAGGCTCTTTGATCTTTGCTACATCCACTTTCGGAGAAATTTCAATTGCCTTAAAACTATTTCTTCCATTGTTCACATCAATTTCCAAAATAGTTCCGGGCAATTGTCCCTGGTAAGTATCCGGGCCAAATGAACCGGGAATTTCATTAGTGAACCAGGCCACAATATTCATGGTGTCCATCACTTTTTCCCTTTTTGCTTCACCATTATCCATTGTCATCCGAAAGCTCTCTTGTGTCCGTTGGGTAGTTGCTTTCATGCAATTATGTCCAAGGATCATTTTTGTTTCTCCTGCAACTTTCCAATTCATTTTTCTTATGCTATCGGATATAATATAACTTTTGCCACCCAATTCCCGTTGGTCCACTTTTTTACTGTCAGGGATATTATGATATGCAATGTCATCGCTTCCCGGCATTCTGAAAGTCATACGCATACCGCCACCTTCGCTGCCAAATGTCATATCCTCGCCCTGGCCATCGTCTTCAACAGGTTGCCATAAACTTTTTCCTTCTGTAAAAAATAATTCAAACTTATCTTTTCTTTCTTTTGGTATCATATTTTGAAGGGCAGGATTATCATCATTGATCCTGATCTGTAACTGCATTGTTCTTTCATATAGGATCTTACCTTCTTTCACCTGTCCCAGCGACGGGATGGCTATCAGCATAGCCGAAGCAATCAATAAGCGTTTCATAAATTGAAATTATTGTTTTGTCAAAGCTAATTAAGCCGCTACCGGCAGCAAGTTAAGTTACCTTGGTTTAACGTTAATAAACGTTAACAGGGCTTATAGGGCGGGTATTGAATGTCTAAATTTGCTTTCTGATGAGCGGTTCCCGGAAAATATTTGCAATTGATACTAACCGAAGCAAACACAACGCGTGGCAGCTGTTATTAATGACCCTCCCCATTCTTATAATTGCCGGGTTCCAGGTTTTCTGGCTTCGCGAAAATTATATAAAGGAGAAAAAGAATCTTGAATTTCGGAGCAATGTTGTCTTTAAAGAAACAGTAAGAAAGCTCCAGGCAAAAAAACTGAAACTTGATAAGGTATTTAATGATTCAACCAGTAAGGTCAGGGTCGAAGTGATGAATGGAGAAAGAATGCCCTTGTTTCCTGGGCACCCGGAAGATGAGATCGCCAACGCAATAAATGATGTAACGATACAGGTAAATGACTCGCTGAGGAATGCAATGATCGATCTTGAAAGCAGACCCGGTGTTATTATTAGAAACAGGGCGCTGCCCGGAGATTCGATAAAACACAGAAAGGGCAACATGATCATTTCGATGAGCGAATCTTTTTCAAAAACAGAAGATTCAACCAAAGACTTTGTGTTTGAAAGAAAAGGTCCTCCCGGAGAGATTTTCAAATTTCTATACAGGGTGGATTCTCTGCAGGATTCGTTGCGTGTAAAAGAGATCGATTCAGCCTGCCGGGTAGCTTTTGGCAAGGAAGGAATGAATATTCCCTTTTCAATTTTAAAAGATACGATTATCAATCGTGACCGGTTTCCGCCGGAAGAGTTGAGGATGCCAAACAAAATCAGGATTGGTTTTGCTCACCCGGCGACTTTTGAATTACGTCTCGGTAATACCTTTGGCTACCTGGTCAAGAAACTTACTTCTCCTATTCTATTTTCATTGTTTCTGGTGGGTGTTACCGTCGCTTCATTCTTTTTGCTTTACCGAAACTGGCTACGGCAACGAAAACTCACGGAGATAAAAAATGAATTCATCAGTAATATCACACACGAATTAAAAACGCCGATCGCAACAGTTGGCGTAGCGATTGAGGCATTGAGGAATTTTAATGCGATCAATGATCCGCAGCGAACCAAAGAATATCTGGATATTTCGAAAAATGAGCTGCAACGCCTTTCCTTGCTGGTGGATAAAGTGCTAAAGCTGTCTATGTTTGAGAAAAAGGAAATTGAGCTTAAATATGAATTGCTGGATCTGAAAGCCGTGGTGGATGAAGTGGTTTCATCTATGAGATTGCAGATCGAAAAGCATCATGCTACTGTTTCCGTAAATGCAGAAGGCGATACAAATTTACAAGGAGACAAGCTGCATTTATTAAGTGTTGTGTTTAATTTACTGGATAATGCATTGAAATATGGCAACGGCAATATTGCCGTGAAGTTTGATTTGAAACAAAAAGAAAACGAAGTTGAGTTGTCCGTTACGGATAATGGCATCGGCATTTCACCCGAGTACAAAGACAAAATATTTGAAAAGTTTTTCCGTGTACCATTAGGCAATACACACAATACAAAGGGTTATGGCCTGGGGCTGAGTTATGTTTCTCATGTTATTCAGAAACACAAGGGAAAAATAGAAGTGGAAAGTCGACCGGATCTTGGTTCTAAATTTATTATTACTTTGCCCGTCCGACCGGAGACATCCGGACGGGCCTAAAACAGCAAAAAAGTGCTCGAGCAACCGTGCCACGGCCCATGAATAGGGACGGTTGCTATAAGTAAGGCCGTGGCACGGTTAAAGATGAGCAAGACGAAAGTTTTATACGTAGAAGATGAATTGTTTCTTGGCAAGATCGTAAAAGAGAGCCTGGAGAGCCGCGGGTTTGAAGTAGTAATGGAAAGCGATGGCGCAAAAGCAACACCTGCTTTTAGAAATTCACAACCCGATATATGTGTGCTTGATGTAATGCTGCCCAACAAAGATGGATTTACCATCGCCGATGAAATAAGGAATATCAATGAAGAAGTGCCCATCATTTTTCTTACGGCAAAAACACAAACGGAAGATGTGGTGAAAGGTTTTTCTCTGGGGGGTAATGATTATATCCGCAAACCATTCAGCATGGAGGAGTTGATCGTCAGGATCCAGCATGCACTTCGCAATAAAACAGAAGCACCAAAAAAGATCTCCGGTGACAGCGTTTCAATGGGTAAATACACATTTCAACTGAACCGCCAGGTGTTGAATGATGGCAAAGAAGACCGCAAGCTTTCTTATCGCGAAAGCGAATTACTGAAACTTCTTTATGAAAATCGTGACAAGATCATCGATCGCAAAGACATTCTCAATCTTCTCTGGGGCAACGATAATTTCTTCAACAGCCGCAATCTTGACGTGTACATTACGAAACTCCGTGGTTATTTAAAAGAGGATTCTTCTCTTGAGATCATCACCATAAAAGGTATAGGATACAGGTTCGTCACTAACTGATCTCACATTTTCCGATGCCAGTCGGTTAATCGGCTATTATCAAATCCCCTTACAGAATTTGTAGGGCGATAAGTTTTGCAGATCAACCGGTTAATTTGATTCTGTTATCAATAATGTATCTTTCAGGAAATAAGTATAGATTAAATTTTTTCACATCCCGGGACCATTAACTTTTTGTTCGCCCCGGGATTTAAAATGAAATTATAAAATGCGAAGGTTTTTAATCCTGTTTATTTCCCCGATCCAATTATTCTCTCAAAATCTTTCGAAGGAAGAGATTGCTCGCTGTGAAAAACAAGCAAAGAATGTGACGATCATTCGTGATAATTGGGGCATACCCCATGTGTATGGAAAATCCGATGCGGATGCAGTCTTTGGTTTGCTATATGCGCAATGTGAAGATGATTTCAAAAGAGTGGAAATGAATTATATTGAAAAGCTGGGAAGAATGGCAGAGGTAAAAGGTGAAAATGAACTATATAATGATCTGTTGATACGACTTGTAATTGATTCCGCGGATGCCGTAAAAGATTTTAATAATGCGCCCGAATGGTTAAAAAAACTTTGTCATGCATTTGCAGATGGTATTAATTATTACTTATATAAAAATCCAGCG
>DASVAM010000697.1:0-5782 GCA_036376375.1 Chitinophagaceae bacterium | reverse complement strand
GGTCCAAACATTTCCATCTTCTGATTGTTGTCGTCTATGATGGTATAAATTTCTTTGAATTCACATTCTCTACCGGTCATAGGATCGATCATTTTACCTGTTAGCGTCGTGGATTTAGTCGCTTCATCCCATGGCCCTTCCATTTTCATGATACCCGTACCCATATTATCGATCCATGTGCTCATAAATACTTTTTTATGATTATCATATCCGGTTGTTCCCATGCCAGTAAAGGGCGCTCCCATCATATTCCCTTTCGTTTCCGAAATCTGGTAACGTCCATCCATTACCATTTTGTTGGTCATAGTAGCAGTGCTTGTAGTGGGTGGGGCGTCCGGCGCCATCCACATGGTTATGTCGCCATTCCATACCCCGTTTGATGCCGCAAGCATTTTATGCGGTTCGCCGGGTGTGGCATAAGCCATCCAGTTTTTCATCATTGTTGCTGAATCTACTTCTACCCATGGTTCTTCTTTGGGTTTTGAGTCAGTAGTGGTTGAAACTGTGGCATCAGCTTTAATAGCTTCCTCAGGTTTTTTTTCGTCGCCGCAGGAAGCCAATAGAATTGCGGCGGAGCAGACGGTCAAGGTTATTCGTTTCATAAAATAAAATTTTGGGCGAAAAAGGTACAACTTCTCCCGTATTTACAATTGATTTTTATAAAAGATTCAGACAAAGTTTTAAACAATAAAACTTCCTGGCTGTTATTTAATTTAATTTTGACCTGAATTTATGGGAGTTCTAAAGCAAATAGCCGAGTATCTCTACCTCCGTAAGCCTGATCCAAACAGGCCGAAGTCACTTTTTGTTAAGTACATGCATGGGATCAATCGCATCAGCCTGCTCCTTTTTATTCTTTGCCTCATCATTCTTGCTATCAAATTACTTTCCTGAACTAAAATTGTAAACGAGTTGGGCCGCCCGGGCGGAAGCATTGCCTTTTTCACTTAAACGATTTTTCAGCGCTGTATAATCTTTCTTCAATTCCGCAATTCGTCCTTCATTGGTCAATAATTCCTGTAATTCGTGTTCCAGGTTTTCCGCATTCATATCATGCTGGATCATTTCTTTCACCACTAATTTGTCCATGATAAGATTTACCAGTGAAATGAATTTTACTTTTACTAATCGTTTGCCAATCTGATAAGAAAGAAAGGAGCCTTTATAGCAAACAACTTCAGGCACGCCAAATAAAGCTGTCTCCAGTGTTGCTGTCCCGGAAGTGACCAATGCTGCTTTCGCCTGCATCAGCAGGTCATAAGTCTTGCCGGATACAGCGCTTACGTTATCATAAGGATTCAATAGTGAGGAATAAAAACCGTCATCAATTCCCGGGGCTCTGGCGACTATGAATTGATAAGCAGGAAATGCTTTGCTTACTTCCAGCATTACGGGTAGTTTTTTAAGGATCTCTTGTTTCCGGCTGCCGGGTAACAAAGCAATGATTGATTTCTCAGAAAACTTCTTACTATCGACTATCGACTGTTGACTATCGACTACCCCCACCAGCGGATGTCCCACATACTCCACCTCCCAGTTCCATTTGTTTTTGAAATAATCTTTTTCAAAAGGCAGAATGACGATCATCTTATCGATACACTGCTTCATCATCTTCACACGATTCTCTTTCCATGCCCATACCTGGGGTGATATATAATAAATGATGCGAAGCCGTTTTTGTTTTGCCCATTTTGCGATGCGGAGATTGAACCCGGGATAATCGATGAGGATGAGTGTGTCAGGTTGAAATTGTTCAATGTCTTTTTTGCAAAATTTGAGATTACGGAGTATCGTGAAAATATTCTTTATCACTTCCCAGAAGCCCATAAATGCAAGATCACGGTAATGTTTTACAAGTTCTGCTCCCGCCTCCTGCATTTTATCGCCGCCCCAGCAACGGATGTTTGCTGAAGGATCGAGCTTTTTTAATTCTTTAATAAGATTGCTGCCATGCAAATCTCCACTGGCTTCGCCAGCTATAATATAATACTTCATTGAAGGTTGCAAAATACATTAAATGATTTACAGGCATGCTAATTCCAAAATATGGGAATGTTTCAGTTTGAAATTAAAATTAAACCACGGAGACACAGTGACATCAAGTTACACGGAGTTAATCTCTGTGTTTCTCTGTGAACCTAGTGTCTCTGTGGTTAAAAAACGAATTTGAGACACCACGCAGAATGTTGCCTGATGTGACATAAGCTGAATAGAATTTTTAGAGCACAAAAGTGGCGATGCAGGCAACGATAAATAGAATTATTGTTGCTGGAATAATTAAATAAATACTTTAATGATCAGGATCGCAATACCATAAACAACCGTCGTCACAAAAATTCCTTTAGCGGTACTATCGCGATGGGTATTTATATAGATAGTAAATAAAACCGCATTTGCCAGGAGGCAAAGAGCGCCGATAGAGGTGATCAAACCCCTCGTATTAAAAAAATAATCAAGGAACTCAAGAAAGCCATAGGATGAGAATTTAAGAAAATATACAATGATAAGACCAAGCAGAGGTCCCGCCAGCCCAAGAACTAATCCAAGCTTAAGGTTATCTCTTTTTAAGATAAATGTTGCCACGTTTGTTCAAATTTAGATTTAAGAACGTAATTGGTCATATCAAATTGTACAGGTACCACGCTGACATAATTATTTGCCAGTGCCCATACATCAGTATCCCTGCCCTTATCAAAATTTACAAACTCGCCGGTGAGCCAAAAATATTTACGGCCATGAGGATCATGACGCTCTATAAAATCTTCTTCATATTTTGCATAAGCCTGCCTGCATACTTTGATCCCTCTGATCTCTTCGATCTTAGCCATCGGAATATTTACGTTCAGGATCATGTGCTTGTCCTGTTCTCCGGACAATAGTTGTTCAACGATGATCCGTGCATATTTTTTTGCAGGCTGAAAATCCGCTTCGATGCTATAATCAAGAAGGGAGAAACCAACGGAAGGGATACTTTCTATAGCCGCTTCAACGGCTGCTGACATGGTACCGGAGTAAATCACATTGATGCTATGATTGGCGCCGTGATTGATGCCACTCAGACAAAGATCAGGTTTGCGATGAAGCACTTTATCAACAGCCAGCTTTACACAGTCGACCGGCGTCCCCGTACATTGATATGCTTCTACTCCTTCAAAAATATTTACAGGATGAAGTCGTAAGGGTGACCCGATCGTAATTGCATGCCCCATACCTGATTGTGGCTTATCGGGCGCCACCACAATTATTTTTCCAAGATCTTTTACCGCCTCCACGAGACTCCTGATGCCCGGCGCCGATACGCCATCATCATTGGTGACAAGGATTACAGGTTTTTCTTTTTTCTTAGCTGCTGGTCTTTTTGCCGTTGCTTTTGCTGGTTTCTTAGTTTTTGACATAGGTTCTAATTCTGAGAGGCAAAAATGTTTCGTTTTTTCCGGCTTGCCAAAAGGAATTCTTTAAAAGTTTTTTTAAAAACCAAAATATTTAGTATTTTGCAGCTAACTCAATTAGTTTCTTATGCATATTGCCAATCAAAATCTGAAATACCTGCGTAAGCTACGTGGCTGGACGCAACAAGAATTTGCCGACAAACTTCGTATCAAGCGATCTCTTATAGGCGCCTATGAAGAAGAGAGAGCGAGACCCAACCTGGAAGTGCTGGAAACTGTTTGTGATATTTTCAAACTTTCAATGGATGACGTTCTAAGAAAAGATCTTAGTGAGAATAAAGGAAATTACCTGGCAAAAAGAAGGGCCATGAAATTGGCAGGAGGCCGACCTGATATTCCGTTTGTACCGATGAAGGCTGCGGCAGGTTACCTGAATGGCTATGCTGATCCCGATTATATTGATGAGCTGAATACATTCACATTACCCATGCTATCAGGTGGCAATTACCGCGCATTCGAAATAATGGGTGATTCAATGCTGCCAACGCCAAGCGGATCGATAATCGTGGGCGAAAAAGTGGAAACACTGGATGACGTAAAAAGCAATTTTACGTATATAGTTGTTTCAAAATCGGAAGGCATCGTGTACAAAAGAATTGATAAGAACAACAAGGCAAAGAATAAACTGACATTGATCAGCGATAATCCTTCTTATCAACCCTATCATATAAATTCAGATGACGTTGTGGAATTATGGCAAGCCTCCGTCGTCATCAGCCGCGCAGTATCCCAGCAAAGATGGGATATCAATCAATTGGCGAATATCGTCACCAATTTGCACCAGCAGGTAAGCACGTTAAAAAAGAAAATGAACTAGTTTATCATCAATGTTTTAGCTCTTAGTTGCTGTTAGCAATATTACTTATGAGGGCAAAATTTTATGAATTATATTTGCCGTTAGCTAACTAACTAACTGCATGGCCCTTAAATGCCTCTTGCTTGTACCCTTGATGCTGATAATAGGTGTTGCTGGTGTCTCACAAACCAGGACGATGCCTGCAGTTAAAACAAATCAACCTCTTAAAATTGATGGAAACCTGGATGATGCAGCCTGGCGGGAAGCTTCAGTAGCGACGGATTTTATTCAAAATTTTCCCGATGCAGGACAGCTGTCAACAGTAAGAACTGAGGTTCGAATTCTTTATGACAATGGCGCTGTTTATGTCGGCGCCATGCTTTATGACGATCCGCAATTAATAAGAAAGCAGTTAACAGCAAGAGACCAGGAACAGCAAACCGATGTGGATTATTTCTCTGTTTTTTTTGATACGTATCATGATAAGCAGAACGGCTTTCAATTCCTGGTGACGTCTGCAAATGTGCAAACAGATTCAAGGTTATCCCCCAATTTCACCGGTGATTTTGGTGATTATGGCGATAAGACATGGGATGCTGTTTGGGAAAGCAAAACAAAGATCCTGGATAATGGATGGACGGTTGAGATGCGGATTCCTTATTTCTCTTTACGTTTTCCCAACAAAGATGTACAGGATTGGGGATTGCAACTAATGCGATTTACAAGAAGAAACAATGAACGTTCCTGCTGGAATTATTTTGATCCAAATGTCAATGGTTTTCTAAACCAGTTTGGTGATTTTACAGGGCTTAAGAATATTCAACCTCCTTTGCGCTTAAGCTTTTCACCTTATTTGTCCGGCGGTGTCAATATATCGCCCACACCCAATGGAAATAAAACCGAATGGCTGAAAAGCGGTGGTATGGATGTGAAGTATGGCATCAATGAAAGCTTTACGCTGGATGCAACGATCATCCCGGATTTTGGGCAGGTGGTTTCCGATAATGTTGTCAATAATCTGACTCCCTACGAGATCAGGTTTGCCGAGAACCGTCCGTTCTTTACAGAAGGAACTGAACTTTTCAATAAAGCGGGATTATTTTATTCAAGAAGGGTGGGAGAGATGCCGCAAAGATTCACAGCAGTTCAAAACATTGCTCAAAATAATCCCAGTCTTGAGATCGTGGAAAATCCTGCAGTGACCAATTTATACAATGCGATCAAACTCTCGGGTCGTACCAAAGGTAAATTGGGTCTCGGCTTTTTTAATGCAGTAGGACAGGAAGAAAGAGCCATTTTGAGAAATACGACAACAGGTAAAGACACCAGTATTGTAACAGAGCCATTGGCCAATTATAATATTATTGTGATTGACCAGGCATTAAAGAACAGGTCGTATGTCACCTTCACAAACACCAATGTGATCAGGGAATATATAAACCGCGATGCAAATGTTTCGGCTATTGATTTTAGTTTTTTTGATAAAGAAAATACATTCAATGTTCGCGGCGCGGCCCGGTACAGCCAGGTATTCGGC
>DASVAM010000692.1:0-4807 GCA_036376375.1 Chitinophagaceae bacterium | reverse complement strand
ACCGAATTTTTCAACACAGAAGCTTGCCATGGCGCTGCCGATAATAATGGCCGACTTCATATTTTCAAAACTGATGTCTTTTGTTCTTGCAAGATGACCGATAAACCCACCGGCAAAAGTGTCACCGGCGCCGGTTGGATCAAAGACAACTTCAAGCGGTAAAGCAGGGGCGAAAAACACCTGGTCTTCATTAAATAACAAAGCGCCGTGTTCTCCCTTTTTTATGATCAAATATTTGGGACCCATTTCCATAATGGCTTTTGCGGCACTTACCAGTGAATATTGACTACTCAGCTGCCTCGCTTCTGCATCATTCACTAACAATACGTCAACTTTTTTCAGAACTTTTTCAAGATCGGCCATCGCCGTATCCATCCAGAAATTCATGGTATCAAGTACAACAAGTTTTGGCTTATTTTTTAATTGGCTGATCACGGACAACTGAACGGAAGGAAGCAAATTGCCCAGCATTAAAAATTCACAATCCTGGTAGCTGTCTGGCACCACGGGCCTGAAACTTCCAAGAACATTCAATTGTGTTTCTAAGGTGTCGCGGGTATTCATATCGAGGTGATAACGACCACTCCAGAAAAAAGATTTTTCATCTTCTTTTATCTGCAACCCTTCCATGACCACACCCCTTGCTTCCAGCATTTTTAATTCTTCTTTTGGAAAATCACCGCCCACAACAGATATCTGCTTCACCGGCCGGGCAAAATTGGAAGCACTCCATGCAATATAAGTGGCTGCGCCGCCCACTATTTTATCACTTTTACCAAACGGAGTTTCTATTGCATCGAAAGCCATTGAACCGACTACTATCAGAGACATTTAATTTTAGATTTTAGATTGCAGATTTCAGATTTAATGTCATACAAGTCATATTGGTCATATAGGTCAAATAGGTTCGGTTAAAAACTTTGACTTGTATGACTTATATGACCTTTTGACTTTCATGGCGGCAAACCTACACGTTTTGAATAAAATTCCTATTTAAATTTTGAACTTACATTTGTACTTATCTTTGATGCATTATGAAAGTAACCAGGAAAAAAGCTTCTAAGAAAGAATTCATTTTGAAAAAGGCGGCGCAAATGTTCCGCGAAAAAGGCTTTGCGGCCACTTCCATGCGTGATCTTGCTGAAACAGTTGGCATTGAAGCCGCCAGTTTGTATAATCATATTCGCTCCAAGAATGAAATGCTGGAAAGCATTTGTTTTGAAGTTGCCAATCGCTATACCATGTTCATGGATGAGCTTGAATCGGGCAGCCAGGGTACCATTAAAAAAATTGAAACCCTTCTTCGTTTCCATATCAAACAAATGATCGAGAATTTTGAAGAGGTGATCGTTTGCGACCGGGAATGGAAACATCTCGATGAGCCCTATCTTTCCAACTTTCATAATCAACGGCGCAGCTATCGTAAGCGTTTTGCTGCTATCATAGAAGAAGGCATTGCAAAAAATGAGATCAAAAAGATCGACGCACCAACCGTCGTATTGATCATGTTGCATTCTGTAAATGGCATTGAAAGCTGGCATCGATCCACTGCCAAGATCAGTGCTAAGGAACTTGAAGACAATATGGTTTTAATAATGATCGATGGGTTGAGGAAGTAAAATATGTCTATTCATTTTTATCCGCTTCGCGTAAAAAAAATAAATAGGGAAACAGATCAGTGTGTCTCGGTAGAATTTGAAGTACCTGAAACGCTAAAAAATTCATTTCAATTCAAGCAAGGGCAAAGTCTTACCATGCGAACCGATCTTGGTGGCGAAGAAGTAAGAAGGACGTATTCTCTCTGTAGTTCGCCACTTGATAAAAGCTGGAAAGTAGCCATAAAAAAAGTAGCCGGTGGTTTGTTCTCATCATTTGCAAATGAAGAACTGAAAGAAGGCGATGAACTGGATGTGATGGAACCGGTTGGAAAATTTTATACCGAGCTCGATCCGGCCAACAAAAAGAATTACCTGGCATTGGCGGCAGGCAGTGGCATCACCCCGGTTATTTCTATTATTAAAACAACGCTAAGAACCGAACCAAATAGCCGGTTCACGCTAGTGTATGGTAATCGCAGCCGCAGCTCCATTATTTTCTTTGAAGAATTAGAGGGCTTAAAAAACAAATTCATTGATCGTTTTAACCTGATCAACATTCTTAGCCGTGAAAGAACTGACAGCGCAATAAATTTCGGAAGAATAGATATTGGAAAACTGACTGAGCTGGAAAAGCTGATCGATTATAAAAAAATGGACGAGATATTTATCTGCGGTCCTGAAGAAATGATCTTTTGCGTAAAAAATTTTTTAGAACAGAAAGAAATCCCCGAAAAAAGAATTCATTTTGAACTATTCACAACGTCGGGTCAAAGAAAATCCGAAATCCGAAATCCGAAATCTGAAATTGAATCTGGACCTGCCTCTAAAATAACTGTAAAAGTTGATGGCAGAAGTTTTGATTTTGATCTTTCACTAAATAGCGATACGACCATTCTTGATGCCGCATTAAAACAAGGTGCTGACCTGCCATTTGCCTGCAAAGGCGGCATGTGTTGTACCTGCAAAGCAAAACTTACCGATGGTGAAGTGGAAATGGATGTGCATTGGGGTTTGGAACATGAAGAAATTGAACTGGGTTATATTCTTACCTGTCAAAGCCATCCTAAAACTGAAAAGGTGGTGGTTGATTTTGATATCAAATGACAAATATCATGGCAACTATATATCAGTTGGGACAGAGGCAATTAAAAGTTGACCTTTTGCAATTTGTGTTTTTTATACAACTGCATGAATTTACCCAGATTCTTTTCAGCATCTCCTTTAGTCAAATAGTAATTTAGATCACTGAAACACCCGCTTGTTGATTCGCAGAGCCTATCTGCGACGGCTTGCCACTTAGCCGCAACATTTCTAATAGTTAGCGAATCATTCTCTACCATTTTTATATCAGTATATAGAACGGCGGATGTTGAATCGCTGATGCTTGGCCCTGATACACAGAAGTAGAAACACTTTTCTTTTTTATCCAAATAGGTTGACGAGCTGCCAAATAACAAATATCCAGATGTGAGTATTAAAAAGAGTTTCATATTCTCATTTTTTCTTTTGTACTGGCTTTTCTCCTTCCTTCTTTTCTTCCGCAGGAATAGCTGTTTCAGGTACTTTGTTCACCGAGATGTTTATCACATCTTCAAAGCTGCCATTTATTTGAAGTTTTTCTTCGTAGTGATCTGCTCGTTTCTTTTTCTTAGCTTTTGCCATAAGAAGTAAAGTTAATCAAATAAGGTCGGGCTATTTTTTTCAGAATCCACACCAAATTTACGCTTTCTTTTTGGCCTACTTAAAAGCGTTTCAAATCCCTTACCTCTTACATACCCTTTAGACTTCTTGTTCATATCCCTGGCTTGTAGATACCCTTTGGTCGTCAGCTCGTTTAAATCCGTTCTTGCAGTCATATAAGAAACCCCAAGCCGCTTTTCTGCTTCGTTTACTGTTAATAAAAGGTCGGCTTCCTCTCTATACCATTCTAATATCAAAGCTTGTCGGTATGTAATTCCATCTATACCTAAAAAATCCGTTAACTGTTTCTTTTGCTCGTTTTTCCTTTTTATGTACTCCCTAAGCTCCTCAAAGGCCAATTTCATAGTTCTAAGATTATATGAAATAAAGTATGTGAGATCGTTATCGTCAGTCTCAGTATATAAAAAAGCCATTGCATATGATGCCTTAGACTTTAATATCAATCTCGAAATTGAGAGATATTCAATCAGCCAATATTCTTTTTTTAGTAAATACCAATAAAACAATGCTCTCGCGGTTCTTCCGTTTCCGTCTATGAAAGGATGAATAAACCCTATCATAAAATGTACTATACAGGCTTTTGTTACGGGGTGTATAAATAATTTCGGGTCGTCCTCGTTGAAGAACCGGAATAAATCATTCAACAACTTTTTTAATTCCTTTACCGGAGGCGGGTTATGCACAACTGTTCCGTCTATTGTGTCTATTACTTTTATTTCATCATCATCCCTTATAAAACCCTCTTCTTTGTCTGAAGAAAGTGTATTAGTGGTTACTAATTTGTGTACATGTAATAAATTTTCTAAGGTTAGAGGTTCTGATTTTATTGATAATATTTTTTGGATGGTTATATAATTATTATAAATCATTTGCTCCGATTTAGTGCGAGGCTTTATATTTTTGCGAAGCATTTCTTTTGCGTGTTTTCTAGTAGTAACAGCGCCTTCAATTTGGCTTGAGGCAATTGCCTCTTCCATAATAGAGCTCAGCAAATATCTATTTTTATCTTCTTTATTGATGATTGATGAACTTTCCAAACTGCCTCCGATATTCATATCTAAAAAATGAAGCAGCCCAGATAAGCGACTATTTAAATTCCAATGAAACTTATATTTGCCAAAGGATATGTTATAAGGAGTGTTGCGCCTTCTTATGCTGACCAAGCTCCATAATTCGGCGTGGGTTAAACCCTCTGGTAGTGGTTGGTATTTGACTTTATCCCAATAATAGTATTCCTCATTGATTTTGTTAATTAACGGCATGACTTCTTCTGAAATCAATAGCTTAATTGCGCTTCTCGAAAAATTAATTAGAGTTATGCTAGGAGCTGGTTCTAATTTTTTCATTTGTTACAACATTTTCATTTTTTCATAATATGTCATAATTATGAAATATTACTTAATATTACTTTATGACAAAAATAAGGATAATTATAAATTATTTAATAATTTCAAAAAATTATTAAATAATTATTAGGTAGATTGAGGGACAAGTTTTATCTTTGATTT
>DASVAM010000683.1:0-7622 GCA_036376375.1 Chitinophagaceae bacterium | reverse complement strand
GGCAAATGATGGTTCAGAAGTTATTACAGTTCCTTCAACAACAAGTTCAACCTGTCGCGTGAAAGTAGAAGCAGTTGGAAATATTTTCTTTGATATATCGAACACAAACTTTACAATTGGGACACCACCGGCTTGTGGTACTCCTGCAGGACTGACAAATACGACACCCACCCAAACTTCGACTACGGTGAGCTGGAATGCAGTGAGCGGCGCAATTAGTTATGATGTGGATTATAAAACGAATGCTGCATCCACATGGATCAATGCTGCGACCGGAACAACTGCAACTTCAGTCGATCTTACGGGTTTAGCAGCTGGTACATTATACAACTGGAGAGTAAGAGCAAATTGCAGTGGTGGAGCTGGCAGTTATGCACAGGCTAACTTTACAACTGCGGCAACACCGATAACTTGTCCCGGTGCTTATGATGTGGGTGCAAACGGTAATACCGCAGGCGCGGCTACAATTCCATTGAATACCGATGTACACGGCCTGGTAAATCCATCCGGCGATAATGATTACTATAAATTTATCATTACGACCGGAGGCTCAATAACTCTTACATTAACAACCTTGCCGACAAACTACCAGTTGAGTTTATTGAACAGCAATGGCAATGTTATACAAGCCTCCACTAGTGGTGGTTCAAATAATGAAACGATCAATGCTACGGTTACAGCCGGAACATATTATGCGAGGGTTTATCCTTTTAAAAATAATTTCTGGAATGCATCCAACTGTTACACGTTAAGGGTGCAAACGGGCACAGCCAGCAAGATGATTGATACTGAGCTGGTCCAACTTTCTGGAAAAAAATTCTCTGTTTTTCCCAACCCGGCAGGTTATGATGCAAATCTTTCGTTTAATGCAACAATCAACGGCAGTTCCGAGATCACTGTTATCAATCAACTGGGAAGTGTTGTTTTAAGAAAAATTATTCCCGTAAACGAAGGAGAGAATATCAGAAAGCTAAATGTTAGTGCATTGGCAGCTGGTATGTATTACATTAAGATTAAAAGCGGTGATTCAGAGCAAACATCAAAGATCGTTATCAGGAGATAATATCTTATCTCGTATATTAAAAAAGAGGTTGCAATAATTGTGGCCTCTTTTTTTTGCGTTCGTCTTGCAGTCAATAATAAGGCAAGGGGTGTTTAATCATACATTCATATCATCCTGGCCTTGTCATTTCGGTTTCGGCAAACATATAAATTGGTTTGGCTTTGATTTTAATTGTTTCAGTTTGTTTAATTACCGGTTAGGTTGCAAAACGGCGTTTCATTCAATGCGCAATTTTCATGGCTTAGTCTCATCCTTTCATGGTTCAGTAAACTACATCTTCTTCAATGAAGCATACAGGCTAAGCCTTATGTCATTTCATAATGAACCAAATCTACAATTATGAAAAGGCTATTGTTAATCATTTCAATGTGCGTCGTGGGCGTTTCATTTGCGAGGGCGCAGGAAATAAAGGGAAGGGTGACTGACGCCAGGGACGGGACTCCTATTTCCAACGTGAATGTCACGATTAAAGGAACAAAAACCGGAACCACAACTGATGCGGACGGAAGGTTTACTATTAAAGCTTCGGCAGAAGCTACACTTGTTTTTTCGAGTGTTGGTTTTTCTGAACAGGAAGTGAAAGTTACCGGCACTAATATGAACGTGGCACTTGAATTTGCGCAAAGAAATTTGCAAGAGGTTGTTGTTACAGGTTATGGATCAAGAAGCAGACGGCAGGTAGCGGGCGCCATTACCAAGGTAAATGGGGAGGAAGTAAAATTGCAGCCCGTCGCCTCCTTTGATAAATTATTGCAAGGAAAAGTTCCCGGACTACTATCTCAGTCACAATCAGGTCAACCGGGTGCTGCGGCAGATGTTACAATTCGTGGTAAAGGCTCCATCAACGGCAGCAATGCTCCATTATACATCATCGATGGTATACAAGTCTCTGCCGGGGATTTTTCAACGATCAATCCGGCCGATATTGAATCTTACAATGTATTAAAAGACGCATCAGCAACATCTATTTATGGTTCAAGAGGAGCCAATGGTGTAATTGTAATTAACACGAAAAGAGGCGCTGCTGGTAAAACAACAGTGAATTATGATTTTCAATATGGATCTTCAGCTTTACCTCACAATAATCTAAAGTTGATGAATTCACCCGAGAAGCTGGATTATGAATTGAACTATGACCGGCCGGATGGGATGAATCCTTTTCAATGGACCCCGGCTGAGGTGGACAGTTTAAGCAAGATCGACAATAACCTCGATGAAATAATTTTTAAGAAAGGTAAAACACAACAGCACCAGTTAAGTTTTTCGGGAGGGAATGAAAAAACACGTTTCTATATTTCGGGATCTATTTTCGACCAGGAAGGTATTGTAATATCAACAGGGTTGAAACGATATACAGGTCGTATCAATCTTGAGAACAGCTTTGGTGATTTCAGGGTTGGCTTGAATGCTACTTATGGTTATTCACGTTTTATCGGTACCAGAGAAAATGATCAGTATATAGGGAGCCCGTTGAATGCTATCAATTGGTTTAATCCTTATGTAACCTTATATGACAAAGATGGAAATTACCAGGATGATTTTTTACAAGGACAACCAAATCCTTTACGTGAACTGTTGGAAAATTTCAGCAATACTGATCAGATGAAAGGAGTGGGTAGTGTTTTCCTTGAATGGAAGATTCCCTGGGTGAAAGGATTGAGAGCAAAAACACTTTGGGGTGGCGATGTAACCGAAGATGAAGCACTGGGTTACCTTGACAGAACGACGAATGCCGGCGGACAATCAACAGGAGCAAGAGGTCAGCTTTCAAGGGCCTATGCAAGAACATTCCGATATACCGGAACTACATCCGTTAGTTATCAAAGAACGTTTGGTGACCATGACCTGAATGTTTCAGGTTACAATGAGATCATCCAAAGTAAATCTGAGAGCTTTGGTTTTACGGGATATGGTCTGGTGGGCCCATTTAAGAATGAAGCAGGTATAACTCCGGGCACGCCAACCAATGGATTTATTCCAACCGTTGCAGGAACTGCAACCGAAAATGGTTTATTATCATGGTTTGTGGACGGGACATATGGGTACAGGAAAAAATATTATTTAAGTGCCGGTTTCCGCCGCGATGGATCATCACGTTTTGGTGAAGATAATAAGCATGCAAACTTTTATAATGTAGGTGCAAGCTGGATATTGACCGAGGAAGACATATTTAAACAGGAAACAAAATGGATGAATGAATTGAAGCTGCGTGTTAGTTATGGCACTGTGGGCAACCAATTGGGAATTGGTAATTATGCTTCGCTGGAGCTATTGAATTCGACAGTGTATAACGGCGTGGGTGGCCTGGTGCTTGCACAATTACCGTATCCGCAGTTGAAATGGGAAACAAAAGAAATGTTTAATGCGGGGATTGATTTTGCCGTGCTTGACAATCGTATACGAGGTACGTTTGACTATTATAATAATAAAACAGTTGATCTTTTTCTTGACAAACAATTATCCCGTACTTCAGGCTTTGCATCCATCACTGCTAATTTAGGTAAACTGCAAAACGCGGGCATTGAAGCGTCGATCAGCGCTGAAATAATTCGTAGCCAGAATCTTAACTGGTCTGTAAATGCTAATTACACGTATAACAAAAATAAAATTCTTGACCAGGCAGGACAGGATGAAAACATTAGTGGTCTTTTTATTAACAAAGTGGGAGAAAGAGCAAACTCCCTTTATGTTGTTCGTTATGCGGGTGTTGATCCTGCCAATGGAGATGCGTTGTATTATATGAAAGATGGCAAAACCACTACCAATATTTATGATCCAAGTGAAGCAGTGATCGTAGGCACTATTGACCCGCCTCAGTTTGGAGGTTTTGGTACGAACATCAATTGGAAGGGAATTGAACTAGATGCATTGTTTACTTATACGCTGGGCGGTGTTATTTATAATAATGACCGTTTCAATGTAGAATTTCCCGGTTACTGGTTTTCACGCGTAGCCTCATCGTTGCTAACCGAATGGCAGCAGCCCGGCGATGTTACAGATATACCAAGTCCATTCAATGATTTTCATGGCGAGACAACACGATTTGTAGAAAAAACAGACCATCTGCGTCTGAGAAATGTAACCCTGAGCTATAGTTTACCGAAATCTGTTTTACAAAGAATGAAAATATCAAGCCTGAAAGTATTTGCACAGGGACAAAATTTAAAAGTATGGCACAACTTCCAGGGTTGGGATCCCGAGATCACGACAGGTATTTTAGGCGGCGCGCAATACCCCCAATTAAAAACGATCACATTTGGTTTAAGCCTTGGTTTATAAACAAAAAAAATTACGACTATGTTCTTTAGAAAAGTATTTACCGCAATTATAATTACAGCCAGTCTTGCTTCCTGTAAAAAAGTGATCGAGTCAGAACCGACACACCAGCTGGATGGCTCTACAAGATTCACCAGCATTGAAGATTTTGATTTTGGATTAACAGGAGCTTACGCCTTGTTTCGCTCGGCCAATTATTACGGGAGTGGCTCAAATGCTTTTGTTAATCTGCCGGATATGTTGAGTGATAACCTCAATGAAACATCAGAATCATTGGGCAATTACCAGAATTTGTCGACCTGGCGTTATGCAGAAGATGAACCGAATATCGATGCCACATGGCAAGCTGCGTACCGTATCATTTCCCAGGCTAATCTCGTGTTAAGGGATATTGATGATTTCTCAGCGACAGATGGTGGCGCCGTGAATCGGATCAAGGCGCAGGCGTTAGCTATTCGCGCAATGGTCCATTTTGACTTGCTTCGGTATTGGGCTGAAGAATATGACCGAAATTCTGCCAAACCAGGTATTCCTTATATCACTGTGTTTGACTATGAACAAAAACCACCAAGAGGAACAGTTAAAGAAGCCTACGATCATATTGAAGCCGATCTGCAGCAGGCAAGGGGACTTATGAATAGCGGACTTGATAAAACGATCAACGCTTCCGGCAAAGCCTACATCGATATACAAGGTGTACACGCCATCATGGCCCGGGTATTTTTATATTCAAATCAACTCGACAGCGCAATCAAATATTCCACGATTGTTATCAATTCAATTCCATTATCGACACGTACAAATTTTCCAAACATCTGGACCGATGCTTCGACGGCGGAAGTGATCTGGTCAGTAAGCTTTAATGCCGGCGAAGGACGTATTGGTGATCCGGTATATTTTGTTCCGAATAACAGGAGCTCTTATCGTCCCAATCCCGCATTGGTGACGATGTATGATCCCATAAACGATGTGCGTTATGGTTCTTACTTCCAGGTGAGAAGTAATAGATTGGTTGTTTCAAAATATTTGGCGAAAGCGGCACAGGTTCCCCGTCCTGATGGCGTTACAAACTTTAAAGCTTTTCGCACATGCGAAATGTATTTGATAAGAGCTGAAGCATATGCCCGTAAAGGGGGCACCAATGAAGTATCAGCGCTTACTGATCTTAATACACTTCGTTCAGTAAGGATAGCCGGGTTTATTCCCGGTACAGAAACTGGCAGTGCATTGATAAATGCAATTGCCATAGAAAGAAGAAAGGAGCTGATTTGTGAAGGACACCGCTGGTTTGATCTGAAAAGAACCACTAAAACGATCATCCGTTCCAGCTGTTCAGTGTTTTGTTCATTGGATCCAACAAGCCGTGCCTGGACATGGCCAATTCCGATTGATGAGATCAATGCCAATCCAGACATCCTTCCTCAAAATCCGGGGTATTAAATTCCAAAGCCAACAGCAATTCACAAGCCGTCCGGGAGTCCGGACGGCTTTACTAACTTCAAGCGGCGTAGGCTATAGCTTCTTTCACAAATTGAACATTGGCATTAATTTTTACTTCATCACCCAATAATAATCCTCCGGTTTCTGAAACAACGCCGAAGCTCATCCCAAATTCCTGCCGGTTGATCTTCCCGGTTACAGAAAAACCTGTCCTGGTATTTCCCCACGGATCCTGGGTTATTCCGCCAAACCCGGCATTTAATATAACTTTCTTACTCACACCACGCAGGGTAAGTGTACCCTGAAGTTTGTATTCATCTTCAGAGATCTTTTCCATTTTTTCGCTATCAAAAGTTATCAGTGGATATTCAACTGCATCAAAGAAATCTCCGTTCTTCAGGTGTGCATCACGTTGTTCGTTATTGGTCGAGATGGATTCTACCACCGCTTCAAAATGAACATTCGCTGTTGCGAAGTCATCACCGTCTGTTTCAACGGTAGCTTTAAATTGATTGAATTGTCCGGTTACGGTAGAGATCATCAGGTGTTTGATCTTAAACTGAAGTTCCGAATGTGTCGGGTCAAGTACCCATGTTTGGTTTGCCATGATTATTTTTTTTGTTTGAGACACAAAGCTACTTACCTTTACTATACTTTTGATAGTACTATACCAAAGTATAGTACTATACTTTAGGAAAGGGACCCCAACAACAAAAAAATATGGTTGCAAAAGTTAAAGAAAATGGAAGAACGCAGGAGACCTGTACAAAAGCGCTTGTGCCCGTTCGCGATGCGTTGGATATTCTAAACGGTAAATGGAAACTGCCAATCTTAATTGCTTTGCAGTTTGGCAACAAGAGATTTAGTGAACTTGCTAAACAGGTGGACGGCATCACGGATAAGATGCTGTCGAAGGAATTAAGGGATCTGGAGATGAATGAACTTGTGAAAAGAACGGTTTATGATACCGTGCCTGTAGTGGTAGAATATTCTATGACACCCTATGGTGAAACCCTGGAAAAGTTAATAGACGAACTCCAGGCATGGGGAACAAATCATAGAAAGAGAATATTAAAAAAAGGGAAATAGTAATTGCAACTTTCCACCATCCTCAATTCTTAAAGCACTTTCACCATTATTGTGGCTAATGGTTCTCAAAGGATCTGATTTGTCTTTCTTTTTTTGCGTGCGGAGTGGTCCCTAAAAATATTTCCTTAGGGATCATTATCATTGCCCGCCATGTCCATTTTAAAGATACCCGTATTAATCTGATAATGTACGGTAATTTTTTCCTTCTCATTGTAATTAAATTATAAGTGCAAATTAGATGTAATGTCAATTAAAGAAAATACCACTTTAGAGGTAATGGAGGTTAAAGTTTCTTAACATTCTATTTGTAAAATGGAGAATTATCGATACCCTCTTTCCCTATTTCGTAGCGGGATATTCCAGAAGTTCACCTTTTTTTCATGATGAGGATCATTGGGTATTGTTAAGGCATACCAGACACTTTTCAATGCAAGTCTCACTAATCTGATAAAATGAGGTAATTTTTTTCTTCGCATAGGATTTAGTTTACAAGTGCAAATTAAGATTAGTAGAACGTGCACCCAATACCACTTTGGTGGTAGTGCGTGTTAAAGTTTTCTAAAGGCAGGATTTCCCGAATGATTGGTGTAAAAAAATGTGATAACAGCGACATTGTAATTGTAACCAACAATGTTTTCATTTAACCGATCATCCTATTTTAGGACCGCTAAATTGTAATGTGTTTATCTTGATCAAAACTTCCGGATGAAAAAAATATTGTTCTGTATCAGTTTCCTTTTTGCGCTGTTTGCAG
>DASVAM010000673.1:0-2353 GCA_036376375.1 Chitinophagaceae bacterium | reverse complement strand
AGTGGCGAATGAAGAGTTCCCATCCACGGATGTAGTGCTGGTGTTGGGTGCCAATGACGTCGTGAATCCGGCAGCTAAACATGATAAGAGTTCGCCTATATATGGAATGCCGATACTGGATGTAGAATCTGCAAAAATGGTAATTGTAAACAAGCGATCCATGAAGCCGGGTTATGCCGGCATCGAGAATCAGCTTTTTTATCAACCAAAGACATCCATGTTATTTGGTGATGCAAAGAAAGCATTGAATGATCTTATTACGGAAATAAAAAGTATATAGCACATTTTTTTAGCGTGTGATATTTTGCTACAAAGTCTCCGGGAGATTGAAAAACCCTTCTTTCCTGCAGGATATTCGTCATTGCTGAGCCTTTCCGATGAAGTGGATAATAACTCAATACTTTTTTTTGATGATATTCATTGAAGTAAAGATATGGGAGGATGCATGGGAAACAATAAAGGATCATGAAGCTGTGAGATGTACAATTATTCTGTTTTTTATTGGTATTGTTTTGTTCCGAAAAGAGTGTAAAGGAAAGCAACATTTTGTGATTCCATTTTGAACCATTAAAAATTTGTTGACCTTTCCCAATCAGATTTTATTCTCACCATTTTTATTAAATAAGGAATAAGCAATATAAGTTCAAGTCTAAAAGTAAGATTTGCTCCCGCATGCGAGCTAAAAAATGGATACAGCATAGCGAAGGAACAAAGGGCTATGCCAATTATTGCATCTATAATTCCAAAAGTTATTGCCCAAATTTTTTCTTTCAATAAGCTATATGCAGTAAATCCTTTAAAGAGAAACATCAAAATCAGTGAAATACCGATTAATGAAAGTGGTTCACTTGTTTGAAAACCATATAGGCTTATTTCAAATTTATAACCCAAGATTCCTAGTATCAATGCTAATGGGGCGATTGCTCCAAAGATTAAGAAAATCCAAATAAATACTTTTATCCACCAGGGGAGTAGGCCTTTTCTTCTTTTAGTCTTTAACTGCAATAGACTTTCGGTTAAAACAGTCTGTTGAGGTGATTCCATGATTTTTTATTCAGCTTTCTAATTTACACAACTTCCGATACAAGTTGCTCAGCAGAGCTAATATAGTACAAGTGTGCGACGCAACGAAAGCCTAATAGTAGTAAATTAGCCGACTACATAAATAAAATCATCATACATGCAACGACTCAACTCTATTTTGGTCCTGCTTTTATCGGTATCGGTTATCAATGCACAAAAGATAATGGGTTTTAGTGAGACCAATGCAAAATCGCAACTGGATTGGGAAAAACAATACGATGCGCAACTGAATGCAAAAAACCTCGACACCTGGATGCAGTTTCTTACTTCGCGCCCGCATCATGTGGGGAGTGCACAGGGAAAAGCAAATGCAGAGTATATGGCTAATCTGTTTCGTTCCTGGGGTTATCAAACGGAGATAGCAGAATATCATGTGTTATTTCCAACACCAAAAACAAGAGTGCTTGAATTATTGGGCAGCAAACCCTACAAAGCAAAACTGGAAGAACCGGCATTCAAAGAAGACAAAACAAGTGGTCAAAAATCGGAGCAACTGCCTTCCTATAATATTTATTCAGCAGATGGTGATGTGACGGCTGAGTTTGTTTATGTCAATCGGGGTATTCCCGCCGACTATGATGAACTCGAAAGAATGGGAGTAAGTGTGAAGGGAAAAATTGTGATCGCCAAATATGGCGGCTCATGGCGTGGTATAAAACCAAAAGTAGCTTATGAACATGGAGCCATTGGTTGTATTATTTATTCTGATCCTGAAGATGATGGTTATATGGTGGGGGATGTTTATCCGCAAGGTCCTTTTCGTCCAAAAGAGGGAGTGCAGCGTGGTTGAGTAATGGATATGCCTGTCTATCCCGGTGATCCGTTGACACCGGGTGTTGGCGCTACAAAAGATGCAAAACGATTAAACAGGGAAGATGTAGTGACGATCATGAAAATCCCCGTGTTGCCGATCTCTTATGAGGATGCATTGCCTTTATTGCAATCATTAGGCGGACCCGTTGTGCCGGCTGCATGGCGTGGCAGTTTGCCGTTGACATATCACGCAGGGCCAAGCACAGATAAAGTACATTTAAAGCTGCAGTTCAACTGGGATATTAAGCCATTATACAATGTAATTGCAAAATTGCCGGGAACTGAATTGCGTGATGAATGGATCATTCGTGGTAATCATCACGACGCCTGGGTAAATGGCGCTGCAGATCCAACGAGTGGAATGGTGGCTGAAATGGAAGAGGCAAGAGTGATCGGTGAAATGGTAAAGAAAGGATATAAACTAAGAAGAACACTGGTGTATTGTGCATGGGATGGA
>DASVAM010000664.1:0-7864 GCA_036376375.1 Chitinophagaceae bacterium | reverse complement strand
ACTGCCGACAGTAGTGATGTGCTTGTACTTACTTCCGTCGGGTTTGCTGCACAGGAAGTACCCATCAATAACAGGACATCACTTCTGATCAACCTGGCCTACGAAGCTCAAAGCATTGGCGAAGTTGTTGTAACGGCACTTGGTATAAAAAAGGAATCAAGAAAATTAGGTTATTCGGCAACCCAGGTTGACCCAAATGAACTAGTAAAGAACCGCGCTATTAATATTGGTGAATCATTAGAAGGTATGGTGGCAGGTCTCAATATTACACCACCAGCGGCAGGTGCAGGCGCAAGCAACCAGATACGCCTTCGGGGTCAGGTAGGTTTTGCAGGAGCCGATAATTCACCGCTTATAGTGATCAACGGCCTTCCGATGGATCAGGGGGCGAGAAATGCTGAAGGCGCCGGTCAACAGCGTGACCGTGGTGATAATCTTTCAAACATTAATCCCGATGATATTGAAAGTATGACCGTGTTGAAAGGGTCAACAGCCGCGGCGTTATATGGGTCAAGAGCTGCCCGCGGTGCGATCATCATTACTACCAAATCTGGTCAAAAGAACCAGGGGATCGGAGTTGATTTTACTTCCAGCTATACCACTTATGAAGCCTTGAATTTCATGGATGAAATTCGCCAATATGAATACGGTCAGGGGACGTCGGGGGCTAAGTTTACTACGGCAGGGGCCGTGCAGGCCAATGGCCAGTTTGGCTGGGGCGCAAAACTGGACAATTCCCCTACCATCAATTACGATGGTGTATCGAGACCTTACAGTGCTTACGAGGATGGGCTTTTTGCATTCCTGCGAAACGGTACCAATATTACTAATACACTGGGATTATCCGGTGGTAATGCAAACGGAAGTTTCAGAGCATCTATTTCTACAACCAATGCGAAAGGTATTGTGCCAAACAATGAATATCAAAGGAGAATTTTCAATGTCGGTATCAATAACAATATTCTGAAGAATCTGAAATTACAATTGAATATTAATTATACCGATGAGGACTATATTAACCCGCCTCAAATCGGAACACAGGGGGATGGAGTTGTAAATTTCTTTAACAGGATGCCTGTTTCTGTGCCATTGGAGGCCTACAGGGACCATGCGATTGATCCTGTTACATTGGGAGAATGGAAGACCAATGGATTTTTGAACACAATTAATAACCCCTATGTGCCGTTGCAAACCGGCCAACGCTATAAAGAAGATAGAAATCGGTTCCTGGCAACAACCTCGCTGAATTTTCAAATTACAGACTGGTTATATGTCATGGGCAGATTTAATTATGATCGTTATAATAATTTTACGGAGTCTAACGCGACTAACGCCACCGGAGCTGCAGTTCGAATTAACACGGCGGATGGCACCTACAGAGGTAATTATAATATCGGGCACACCTGGTCAACAGACATAAATGCAGACTTTCTTGTTGGTGGGAATAAAGAGTTTGGAAAATTTTCTGTCGATGCCAGTTTTGGCGGCAACCAGTTAAGGTCGGAGGTTCGTAATATGAGTGAGAGCGCCAGCAACTTTACCGTTCCCGACCTTTATACAATTGCGAATGGTACAGTTAAAAACGCGAATCCACTCTTTTTTCAAAGATCCCGTATCAATTCTCTTTATGGATTAGCGGAATTTGGATGGAACAAGATGTTATATGTGAATATTACCGGTAGAAATGATTGGTTCTCTGTCCTGAATCCTGAAAGCAATAGTAAGTTTTATCCTTCTGTTTCAGGGAGCTTTATTTTTTCAGAATTATTAAAAAGTCAAAACTGGTTATCCTATGGTAAACTCAGAGCTTCCTGGGCGCAGGTGGGTAGTGTCGCCGGAGTGGGGCCGTTTGATGGTTTGCTGACATATACTTTCAATGCAAACTTGTTTAACGGTCAAACCTTAGGCAGTATCAGCGGGACAGCCGCACCCAATCCACTGCTACAACCATTCACTGTAGAAGAAAAAGAAATTGGTCTTGAGTTGCGGATGTTTAAGAACAGATTAATGGTTGACATCGCCGCATTTGATAAAGTGACCACCGAACAGATAATAGATATCAATCTTTCCACTACTTCTGGATATAACACATCGAAACAAAATGAAGCTTCTTTGAAGAACAGCGGTCTTGAAACCCTGGTTGAATTCAAAGTAATACAAGGCAAGGCCTTTGGATGGACCACTTCCTGGAACAATACATATCTCAAAACAGAGGTTCTTGACGTAGGAACGCCAAGCGGAACCCGTTTGCTTTTATACTTTAATGGAACCGGGAATGAGTTTCTTGGTGAAATAAGATATACAGAAGGGCTTGCCATGAACCAGCTGTATACAAAAACTTATCTTAGAAATGCTAAAGGCGAAATTCTTGTAAATAATTCAGGTCGTCTCATTCAGGATAATACTTCTGGCCCAATAGGAACTGGCTTTTATCCGGTCGGCAGTTCTATTCCGAAATTTACCGGGGGATGGAATAATAATGTCACCTATAAGAACTTTGCACTCACTGTATTTTTCGACTATAAATTCGGAGGTACTGTGTTATCCTCCACACTCCTGAACATGACCCGGCAAGGGCTTTCGAAATTGTCTTTGGAGGGACGTGAAGGCGGATTATTAATTCCGGGAGTTTATCAAAGTTCAGGTCAACCAAACACCACCCGAATTACGGTTGCGAACAATGGTCTGCAAGGTCATTGGACAGATTACAGGAACTATCAGATTGGCGATCCGTTTACGTTCAAATCAGATTTTATCAAACTCAGAAATGTTTCGCTGGTGTATAATTTCACGAGCCTCATGAAGAAAGTAGCTATGCTGAATTTCGTCAAAGGATTAACATTATCTGCTGCGGTTCGGAATGCTGCTATTATTCATAAAGATTTACCGGGTCTTGATCCCGAAGCCATCCAGTCATCTGGTGATATCAGGGCTGGTTATGAGAACTCCTCATTACCTACTACCCGCAACTACAATATTTCCTTAAACGTTAAATTCTAGTGATCATGATAAATATATTCAGACGACTAATCCCGGCATGTGTCATCCTGCTTTTTACCGGATGCGATAAAGATTTTGGACAGATCAACACGAACCCCTACGCAGTAACATCAATTGATCCCGCTCTTCTCTTTGCCGGGGCGCAGCGGACACATATTGGTACATGGAATGCTGAACACATCATTGTTCAGCAGTTTGTAGTGCCATACAATACGGGGGCTACCCAGGGTTTCAGTTTCAACATAGACATTGATGGCAACAGCAATCCCAAATGGGGTGAGTATAACTCATCCATCAAGAATTTGATACAAGCGTTGAATCTTTTAAGTGAAGATCCTTCCCGTAAGAACCTGGTTAGCATGATCCGCATCTGGAAGGCACAAGTGTTCATGGGTATGGTGGATGCTTATGCAGATGTCCCCTATTCAGAAGCAGGAAGAGCTGTCAGCGATGCCCTCTTCTATCCAAAATATGATGATGATGCTGCTATCTATGATGATCTTTACAAGGAGTTAAAGGAAGCTATCGCTGGTTTGAGTACCACCGGCGATTACGTTTCTGCAGATCTTTTTTATGGGGCAAATGCACACACCACCACCAGAACTACAAATGCCAATGACCAGGTGACGAAGTGGAAAAAACTGGGCAACTCACTATTATTGAGATTGGGAATGCGTTACTCTAAATTAGATGCAAATAAAGCTAAAACGATCGTTGGTGAAGCCTTTGCCGGCGGCGTAATGGGCTCCAATGCTGATAATGCTCTTGTAAAATACGATGGTTCGATCTATTTGGATGGTGATAACAATGTGTTGCGAAATTTCTCCCAATTCAACTATGCGGCTGAGCCTTTTGTAAACCAACTGAAATCTACAAGCGATCCCCGCGCACAGTTCATGATAGCCCAATTCGCAGACCCTGGAAATATTACGGCAGATCCTAATCCGGATGTTACTCTGGCCAACCAGTATGGTGTGCCGATCGGAATAGAAAATGGGGTGCTTGAAAATCCTCCACACAGAGGTAAGAGGGGCGGAGGCCTTGCCTATTCTCAGTTTAATATAAATAAGCTGGCATCACCTGCAGCTCCGAATTTTTGGGTAACATATGCGCAAACGTCTTTATTGCTGGCAGAGGCTGCCAAGCAAGGCTGGATCGCCGGTGGAGATGCGCAAGCAAAGACCTATTACGAAAATGCGATCACTGCTGACATGCAGGCCTACGCTCTCTATCCTGGAACCACTCCGATTTCCGCTGCTGCAATCACCGCCTATATTAATGATCCCGGTGTGCTGTACAATGCGGCGGATGCGCTTAAGCTGATCAATACGCAATACTGGATCGTTAACATAAGAAACGGCACCGAAGCTTTTGCAAACTTCAGAAGATCCGGATTTCCGGCTTTAACTCCGAATCCGGTTTCAGGAGATCTTGGTGGCCCCGGATTTGCAAGAAGATTGTCGTATCCTAATGTAGAAGCTTCTGCAAATACGGCAAACTATACTGCGGGTGCCACGGCCATTGGCGGCGACGAATTGTCTTCAAGAGTATTTTGGGATAAACCATAACAGCGTCAGGTGCATGGCAATTATATCTATATAATGAATGAGTAAAGAATAATCATGCACGGCAGGACATCAACTATCATAAGCAGAAAGACCTTGTGTTTCTACATAAGGTCTTTATAATGCAATTTCGATCAAATCCAGGATTTTTTTTTGCGAATGAAAGAATATCAAAAAATGACGGGATTCAAAAAGCGATTTTAAGCTGACTCGATGAAGGAAACTACAAACCATAACTTATCAACAAAAAAATTAAGAAGTGCCGATTGGTTTGGCAACAATGGCAAAATGGGCTTTGTCCATCGCTCCTGGTTGCGGAACCAGGGTTATCCGGATGATTATTTTCATGGCCGGCCAGTCATTGGTATTTGCAATACCTGGAGTGAACTAACTCCTTGTAACGGACATCTTCGCGATTTTGCTGATGTAGTAAAACGGGGTGTGCTCGATGCCGGTGGGTTTCCTATGGAGTTTCCTGTAACATCTTTAGGGGAAACCATTATGCGTCCCACGACGATGCTGTTTCGTAACCTGGCGGCAATGGACACAGAAGAAACCATTCGCGCCAACCCGATTGATGGCATCGTGCTTCTTACCGGGTGTGATAAGACGACGCCTTCCACACTCATGGGCGCATGCAGTGTTGACCTTCCAACGATCGTTGTTCCCGGTGGACCGATGCTGAATGGGCGATTTAAAGGAGAATGTTTGGGTTCAGGTTCATTCAACTGGATGGTGAAAGAAAAAACGCTGGTTGAAAATTACACAGCAGAAGACATACTTGAGGCAGAAGTGGGAGCAGCCCGCAGTGCAGGGCATTGCATGACCATGGGAACTGCATCAACAATGGCATGTATGGTTGAATCACTGGGACTAACCTTACCTGGTGCGGCCGCCATCCCTGCAGTGGACGCAAGAAAAAAAGTGATGGCGCAGCTTTCAGGACGAAGAATTGTTGAAATGGTAAGAGAAGATCTGAAGCTTTCGAAAATACTTTCAAGACAGGCGTTTGAGAATTCCATCGTAGTAAACGCAGCCATTGGTGGTTCTACAAATTTTGTTATTCATCTTTTGGCTATTGCAGGAAGAATAGGAGTGGAGCTAAGACTTGAAGATTTTGACACGATAGGCAGTAAGATTCCTTTACTCGTCAATCTCAAACCTTCGGGGAAGTATTTAATGGAAGACTTTTTCTATGCGGGAGGACTTCCGGTAGTTTTGAAAGAGCTAATGAGATATTTACACGGCGATGTAATTACTGTAAACGGAAAAAGCCTGGCGCAGAACAATACGGATCCCATTTGCTACAATCATGATGTTATTGCGCCGCTGGATAGTCCACTTCAGGAAAATGCAGGTATTGCAGTGCTCAAAGGAAATCTTTGTGAACAGGGCGCAGTCATCAAACCATCGGCTGCATCAAAGAAACTAATGAAACACAGGGGTCCTGCAGTGGTGTTCGAAACGATAGAAGATTATCATCTGAGAATTGATGATCCCGGGTTAAACATCGATGAAAACTCTGTGATCGTTTTAAAAAATGTTGGTCCGGTTGGTTATCCAGGTATGCCGGAAGTTGGCAATGTTGATCTTCCGGAGAAACTTTTGAGAAAAGGAGTGAGAGATATGGTTCGTATTTCCGATGGAAGAATGAGTGGCACTGCCGCCGGAACGGTTGTTCTTCATGTTTCTCCCGAATCAGCTGTCGGGGGCGCACTTGCTTTCGTAAAAGATGGAGATATGATTGAACTTGATGTGGAGGCAAGAAAATTACACGTGGATATTAGTAATGAAGAAATGGAAAAGAGACGAAGTCAATGGGTGCTGCCAAAGCCGGTTACCGAAAGAGGATATGTGAAGATTTACATTGATCATGTGCAACAGGCTCACTTAGGGGCTGACCTGGATGTGTTAAATGGAGGATCAGATGGAGTTGTCACAAGAGATTTACACTGAAAACCCATTCGTATAAGAGTAAAAAGTAAAAAGAAATTTTACACGTTGACGAATACCAGGTAACACCACTGACTCGCTTCTGAAGCGAGATGGCCGGTAAAAATTGGTGAAGATATTGCGCTCAGCAATGTGCTATTTGGATTGGGTCTGCACCACATTCCATCCTGCCGTATTTCTTTTGGTCAGGTACCTGATAAACTTCCGATAGATCAATAATGATAAAATAGCAGAGACTATTCCGATACACATTCCTGCAAAAATATCAGTGGGAAAATGCTGACCTAAATAAACTCTTGAATAGCCGGCCAGCAAAGCAAGCAAAGGAAGAATCACAGACCATGTTTTTCTATTGATTATATACGATATGATCAGTGCCATGGAAAACGCTGTGGTTGTGTGTCCGGAGGGAAAACTGTGAAGTTTTCTCATGGTGACATTATCAACAATATGAACCGGAAAAGTTTCTGATAAATAGCTGATAGGTCTTAATTCATCAGGATAAACAACCCGTTTCAGGAACTGGGCTATGATGGTTGAGATAATAACTCCTGCGACAACTGCGATAAAATATTTTCTTCGATAGAAGTAGCAATAAATCCCTAAAGGTACCCACATGAAGCCGTCGCCATAATGAGTAAAATATTTAAAGAATTGGTCGGCTGTTTCATGGTGATTGCCATTGATGAGCTGAAATGTTTCGTTTTTTCCAAGTACAAGAATTAATATCCCTGTACCAATGGCCATGAGAATAGCTAAGACAAAGGCGATGCCGAAATTATTTGCCGGTCTTTCCTTCAAGGATAGAAAGATTTTTACAAAGCTAATACGAGTTCTGCATCTTTCATAATGTAAGACCGGCCAGTTCCAGGCTCTTTTTTTTCAATTTCCTTATCTCAACATCTTCGATGATCGGTTCTGGTGTAAGAATAAGTGATACATTTTCTTCTTTCCACCACTTTGAATTTCTGAGTGCGGAGAAAGGCAAAACGCCAATAAGGTAATTGCGATTGAGATCCGCATGCCATTCTTCGATCCATTCAAATTTTTCTTTTGGGATATATGCATTATTGTCAAAACTAATATAGACTTTCAGATAGAAATCTTCTGTAAGCTGGTTAGGCTGATGGTGGTAGAGTTTTTTGTATTCGTAATGGTAGTCATACCGCAATGCGGAAATATCGCTTAATACAGCCGAGCCGGTAGGAAAACTCCCCGCACCCTTTCCATAAAAAAATTGCTTATCAGAGAAACCGCTTTCGATCACCACTCCATTGTATTCATTTTTTACGAAAGCGAGCTGGTCTTGTTGATTTACAAACTGTGGCAATACAAATGCCGCCACA
>DASVAM010000592.1:0-4546 GCA_036376375.1 Chitinophagaceae bacterium | reverse complement strand
CGGCAGCAACGTTGATGACCAGCATCACTTTGAAAATACGGTTATCATTCATCCCGTCAGCATCGGTCCTGGTTGTGATATTAAGAATTCAATCATCGGCCCCAATGTTTCCATTGGAGAAAATACAAAGATCAATTACTCGATCATCAAACAATCGATCATCGGTTCTTACTCTAATCTTTATGATATTGTTTTGGATAACTCACTTATCGGAAGCGATACGGGAATTCGCGGCGAATCAAGAACATTGAATATTGGTGATAATACAGAGATGGATTTGGGATAGGCCCCCTGTCCCCCGATAGGGGAACTTAGCGCTGAAAACTCATTTCTTAGTTTAAGGCCCTTTTTGACGTGTTGAATTTGTGCAGTCAGCTGAATGTTATTCTTCATTCATTGAACATTGAATATTGATCATTGAACATTGAATATTTCACTCCCCGTATCTTTACTTCATGTCTGAATTTTCAAATCGTATTACAAAATTATTCGGTGTTGATTATCCGATTGTTCAGGCTGGAATGATATGGGCAAGCGGCTGGCGATTGGCAAGTGCCGTTAGTAACGCAGGTGGTTTAGGTCTGATCGGCAGCGGAAGCATGTATCCTGAAGTTTTAAAGGAGCATATTCAAAAATGCAAAGCAGCGACCTCAAAACCCTTTGGTGTGAATATTCCATTGCTCTACCCGGATATTGATAAGCATATTCAAACTGTGATCGAGCAAGGGGTCAGGATCGTTTTTACAAGTGCAGGCAATCCCAGGACATGGACTCCAGTTTTAAAAGAAAAAGGAATAACAGTGGTCCATGTGATCAGTTCATCAAAGTTTGCAAAAAAATCAGAAGAGGCAGGCTGTGACGCAATAGTTGCAGAAGGGTTTGAGGCAGGGGGGCATAACGGTAGAGAAGAAACAACTACAATGGTTTTAATTCCCTCCGTCGTTAATGCAGTGAAAATTCCCGTGATCGCTGCCGGGGGAATCGCGACCGGTAAACAGATGCTGGCGGTGATGGTAATGGGAGCGGAGGGTGTGCAGATGGGAAGCCGCTTTGTTGCAAGCGAGGAGGCTTCATCTCATATCAATTTTAAAAATGCCGTGATCAACAGCCACGAAGGAGATACGATCCTAACGTTGAAACAGTTAACTCCGGTCCGGCTTATGAAAAATAATTTCTACAGACAGGTGGAGGAGGCAGAAAATAGGGGAGCCGGCGTGGAGGAATTAAAGGCAATTTTGGGCCGGGCAAGAGCCAAAAAAGGGATGTTTGAAGGGCAGTTGGAAGAGGGTGAGCTGGAGATAGGGCAGGTGTGTGCAAACGTTCGAAATATATTACCAGCGGCAAAAATCGTGGATGAAGTGTGGCAGGAGTTTAAAGAAGCTTTGGCCAATCCAATTAAAATGACTTAAATTTGATCTGTGTCAACGGGCCATGAGAAATGAAAACCATTTTAACCGCTTTGTCAAATGAAACAAAGAATTCTCCTGCTAATTGCCATTTGCACGATGGGTTGCTTACAATCCAGAGCATCTGACATCGATCCCAAAAACCCGGGAAAAGGTATAAATGAAGTTGCCGGTAACATTGTTGATTTTGATACGAAGAAACCTTTAAGCGAGGTGACTGTTACTGCTTATTCAGCTAACAAGAAGGAAAAATTTGTGATCACCGACGAATGGGGCCGTTTTGAATTTGATGAATTAAAGACCGGTGTTTACAAGCTTGTATTCGAAAAGGTAGGATACAAAAAAGTTGTACGCGAAAAAGTATCCCTAAAGACAGATGAAACTTTTCAAATGCGCATTGAAATGATCGAAGCTGAGGGATTCGATCTGATGCCTTCACCGTTTCAATTTTTTGATACGAAATAGAGGGAAAGAAGCTAATCTTCGAGTTGGGATGTAAATATTACATCCCAATTTTTTTTATTATGCCTGAGTAAAGAGATCCCGTTGACCACCCATGATGCCTCATATTTCTTTTTTGCAAAAACATTCCATGCTTCCCGGAATGCTTTTTTGTAAAGATCCCGTGCGGCCAGGGTTATATGAGGGTGAAAAGGACGGTCATCTGTATTGACAGGAAGTTTATTTTTATTGAGAACAAAATCAACAAATGACAGGCGAAGGGCATTCAGCTTTTCATTTTTTACAACATCAACAAAAATGACTTTTGGCTTAAAGGCTGAAAAATCCTTAAGCGTTATTTCAAATTTATTCTCCGTCGTACTAAACTCCCTGAGAGAAGTAATCAGGTCGTTCTCCAGTTCCTCGTCCATCCAAAATGGTGGTATAATTGTTATATGGGCAGGAGATCTCAAGGCAACAGTACATCCAAAATTCTCTTTGAAATAGTTTTTCCATTTCAACACCTGTTGACCGATCATATCCGGCGCCACGATGGCGATAAAATACATATTCATAAAAAAACAGCCGCGGCACAAAGCTACGGCTGTTCTCTTTCAAGGACCCCGATAAACATCGGGATTTGTTGGCATGGCTGTACTTAATCTACGTCTATATTAAAATCGTCGTCTGATTTTTCGATCGTAAACTTCTTGTGTTTATCAAGAAAGGTTTTGTATTTCTTATAAGTGGCTTCGCTCGCTTTTTTGCCATTGATGAAAAGCCCGCCGTCATCGTGTTTGATGGTATATTCATCTTTTTTATTGATCAGTCCATCCTTTTCAAGGCCATCGACAAATTCTTTATATTCTTTCATTTCAGCTTTTGCCTTTTCAATTCCCGCTTTTGTCATCTCCATTGACTTTTCGATTTCCGGCCCGATCTTGCTCAGTTCGGACTGCAATTTTTCCATATCAATGTCTTTCACCTTATCAAATTCAACTTTCATCTTTTCCCATTCCATCTTTGACATGGATTCCTGGATTTCTTTTTGAAGCTTTGCCGCGTCAAATTGCTTCATGGCATTTGCCATTTGCTTTTCCATGTTACCAAAATCAATTTTGGCCATTGACTCCTCTATTTCTTTCTGGATCTTTTGAAAGTCAAAATCACGCATTGCCTTTTCCATGTCCAGCTGCATTTTCTTCATATCAAGTTTCTTCATGGATTCATTTAATTCTTTTTGCATTTTCTCCATGTCAAGATGCAACTCAGCCTCATTAAGTTCTTCGATCACATCATCCAGGTCGCGGATCTTTTTTTCGCGGGATTCTTTTTTCGGGATCGTGTCGTACCTATCATCACCATTGTCATTCCGGGCAGCATAGGTGTTTTTAAAGTCCCATGAACTAAGGACAAAAACAGAAGTGACGGCCACGGCTAGTACTGCCAGTGGTATCCGTAGATTTCTCAGGTTGGTCATAAAACTTAGTTTAGAGTGATTTGTTTTTGTTGAACTATACTAAACCAAATATACGATTGATTTCGTATTATTGAAATCCCGATCATCAAAAAGGAAAATTTTAACAAATGCGGGAAGACGGGATCTTCAGGACCGGCGGACCCACCTGATCATTTCTTTCCAGGTAGCTTTTTTCCCATAAAGCAAAATACCGGTCCGATAAATTTTACCGGCGAGCCAGGTTGTAAAAATGAACCCAAGTATAAGAAGTCCCATTGAAAGAAATAGCTCCCACCAGGGAACTACTTCCGGAACCCCTTTTGCGATTCGTCCCATCATTACAATAGGAGAAGTGAACGGGATCATGCTACCCCAAAAAGCCATGGGACTGTCAGGGTTCTCTATGGATGTACTTAAAATAATAAATCCAAAAACAATTGGCATCATGATAGGCAGCATCAGCGACTGTGCCTCCTGCGGGTCTTCATTGACTGCGCTCCCCACGGCTGCAAATAAAGAAGCATAAAATAAATAACCGCCAAGAAAATAGAATAGAAAACAGGTGATGATGAGTGGCCAGTTTACTTCATTGACCAGAGTATCTGTAGCTTTCAGCATTTCAAGTGCAACCGTATTGTTGGATCCGCCCGGCAATTGTTGTTGTGCCTCCTGTACTTGCTGGAACTGTTCTATCGTGTCTCCCGAAACAAAGAGTGGTATGATGTTTACAAGCACCATCAGGAAAACGATCCAAAGCAGTAATTGTGTCAGGCCCACGGCAGCAATACCCAATATTTTTCCCATCATTAATTGAAATGGTTTTACAGAGGAAACAATTACCTCGGCAATGCGGCTCGTTTTTTCCTCCATTACGCCCCGCATCACCATAGCACCAAAAACAAACATGGTTACATAAATAATTATACCACATCCAAAACCAATGATATAAGGAAGCTTGTTGTTTGCTTCTTTCCCGGTATCTAGCTGGTTGGTTACCTGTGCCACTTTTTCGCTTGCCGTGCTGATAGAATCCAGGACTCTTCGTTCGATGTTCTTTTGTTGAAGCATATTATACTCTATCGCCTTTTTCATTTGTCGCTTCACATAACTCATGGTCTCTATACTCAACGATTTTTTAGATTCGATCACATATTTTTCAGCCGCCGTATCGTTATTTACTTTTAAAAGCCCCACATAGCCTTTGGATTCGTAATTATAGGAATTAACATCTCCAGGATAT
>DASVAM010000574.1:0-6820 GCA_036376375.1 Chitinophagaceae bacterium | reverse complement strand
TGCCCTTTCGTAACTATATCATATGCCAAACTTAATCCTAATCCTGTTCCTTGTCCAGTTGGCTTTGTTGTAAAAAAGGGTTGAAATACCTTGTCTAATATTTTTTGTGGAATACCATTGCCATTATCCTTAACCTTAATCTCAACCTTATCCTTATCTTTCATTGTGCTCACTATAACCCTAGGCTCATAGGCGGTAATATTTTGCTTGGCTTTTTCATTGACGGCATAAAAAGCATTGTTCAACAAATTAAGAATGACCCTCCCCATTTCCTGCGGGACCACATTTATTTTACCAAGGCTTTTATCAAAATCAATTTTGGTAGTTGCATTTAAAGATTTGTCCTTTGCCCGCATACCATGGTAGGCTAACCTCAAATATTCATCAACTAAGGCATTAATATCTGTTGGTTCTTTCTGTCCGCTGCTTACTCTTGCATGTTGCAGCATTCCTTTTACAATCGCATCAGCTCTTTTGCCGTGATGATTTATTTTTTGTTCATTTTCTTTGATATCCTGAGCAATTTCATTTGCTTGTTGCAGATTGCCACTTGCCAATTCGGATTTTAATTCATCTACTAATTCTTTATTTACATCAGAAAAGTTATTGACAAAGTTCAAAGGGTTCTGTATCTCATGGGCAATGCCTGCAGTGAGTTCGCCAAGTGATGCCATTTTCTCTGAATGGATGAGCTGGGCCTGCGTTGACCTAAGTTCTTCCAAGGTCTGCTCAACTTTCAGTTTTTGCTTTTCTGTTTCCTGTTTTTGGCTATGAAGCAATGCATATGCTTTCTTTCGATGTTGATTATTGCGCCAGAGCAAGATGGCAATTACAAGAAAAATAAATCCAATTACAAGCAACGCATATATCTTGAATTGATTCCGTAATGCTGCTCTCTCTCTCACTATTTCATCCTGGCGCAATTGTTCATTAAAGGCCATGTGTTGAACGCTTCTTTCATTCGCCTGGTTGAATAAGCTATCGTTGAGTGTTTTGCTTAAATCAAGATATTTTATGGCGCTGTCCGCCCGGTTTAATTTCTTATAATTTTCAGCCAGTATATTCGCTGCCTGCAGTACACCTCTTTGATAGGAGATATGCCTCCACTTTTGCATCACTTCTTTCGCATAGAAAATACTTGAATCGATATTCCCGGTTTCTTTATAAAGCAAAGCAAAACCGTTATATGTTTCAACTATGTCCTTATAATGAACCAACGGTAGAGCAGTTCGGTAATAATAAATTGCTGAATCATATTCCTTCATTTTCCGATACGTATTTCCCTGCAGATAATACAGCCATCCCCATCTCCCCTGATTAATCTTTCTATCAATATGAACCGCTTTCTGAATATAGTAAGAGGCTGAATCCAACTGATTTTGTAAATCATAAATCGATCCGGTAATTGCGTTGCCAATTAAATCGGAAGCATCCAATGCTTCATATATTTTAGCACCTCTTTTCACTTCAACCAAGCCTCTTTTCAGATCTCCAAAATCCCTATAAATGTTGGCAAGAAGATAATACGTAAAGGCAATTTTCTCTTCATCTCTTAATTCTTCATAAAGTTGCAATACATTTAATGCAACCCGCAGACCCTGGCTGTAATTCCCCACTCCCCACAGACCCCATCCCAATGAACTGCTGCAATCAGCAAGCCCTTTTTTATATCCAAGTTGGCGTGAGAGTTGTACGCCTATTTGCCCGTAGGCTACTGATTTATCTGCCTGGTTAAATGCATAATTGAAGGACAACAACCCTAAGAGATTTGCCCTCGTGGTATCCTCACCAGTCTTTGCAAGCAAAAGTTCCATAGAATCGGTGCTGCATAAGTTTATATATGATAACTGTACTGAATCGACTTTGCTATTTTGTGAATAACAGAATGTAACATTTATCGAAACTATGTAAATGAAAATATACTTTATCATGACAACTCAATGTAACTTAAAAGCCATGGACATCACATCCACAATTGGATTAATAAATATCTTACATTGGCAATTTTATTATAAACTTTGAACCTTCACCTTCTTTTGTTTCAACCTTCAATCGAAACAACTCTTTTCATTAGCCACCATTTATAGGTAATAGAATAATAAATTCAGATCCCTCTCCCTCTTTCGTTTCAACCTTCAATTCACCACCATGTCCTTTTGTAATTATATCATAAGCTAAACTTAACCCTAATCCTGTTCCCTGACCTGTTGGCTTGGTTGTAAAAAAGGGTTGAAATATTTTTTCTAATATTCTTTGTGGAATACCATTACCATTGTCACTCACTTTTATTTCAACCTTCCCATTATATTTTGCAGTTGTTATAGCAACTGTCGGTTCATATCCGTTCACACTTTGCTTTTGTTTTTCATTAACTGTATAAAAGGCATTATTGATCAAATTGAAAATTACTCTTCCGATGTCTTGTGGCGCTACATTTATTTTTCCAACACTGTTATCGAAGTTGGTTTCAAACTTTGCATTGAAGGATTTGTCTTTTGCACGAAGACCATGATAAGCCAATCGTAAATATTCATCCGCTAATGCATTTATATCTGTTGGTTCTTTTTGCCCGCTGCTGGTTCTTGAGTGCTGCAGCATTCCTTTTACAATTGCATCGGCTCTTTTACCGTGATGATTTATTTTTTCTTCATTCTCTTTTATATCATCAGCGATCTCTTTTGCCAATTGCATATTGCCTGTTGCCAACTCAGATTTTAATTCACCTATCAGTTCGGTATTGACATCAGAAAAATTATTCACGAAATTCAACGGGTTTTGTATTTCATGTGCGATACCAGCAGTCAGTTCGCCAAGGCTTGCCATTTTTTCTGATTGGATCAATTGCTGCTGTGTCGCTTTCAGGTTAGCATAGGCCTGCTCTATCTTTATTTTTGCCCTATGCTTTTGGCGAATGTTCCGGTAAAAAATTATGGCAAGCAATAACAAAACGCTAATACCTGCGAGCATAAAATAAGTTCTGACCCTATTCTGGTAAACCATTTTATCCTTTTCCAGTTCTTCTAACCGGAGCTGTTCCTGGAAAAAAAGATCCTGGAACTCCGATAGCTGTTGAATATATTCTTTGTTCAAGCTGTCATTTGCTGATTTTGCAAGGGTTAGATATTTAAATGTACTATCAGGTTCATTATTTAATTTAAAAGCCTCATATATGTTTTCGTAAGCTGTACCTGTGTTATATTCCACGCCCAACATCCCACCTAAGTTTCCCAGTTCTGTTTTAGTTTTCTGTGCATAGTAAAGACTAGAATCTTTTTGTTTTTCTAATATATAGAAGGCTGCTAATCTAAAATTCAGCCCTGTTAAAGTTGAAAAGTTACCTGTCACTGATGCATGCTGCACTCCTTCATAATAAGAATCAAGTGCCTGTTGTTTCAATCCTTTTTTTAAAAAAATATCTCCTTTAAGCACAAGAATGTCTCCTAAAAAATATGTCATGCGTCTTTCTCTTGAAATTTTTTCTGCAATAGTTTCACAATAAAGAGCTGAATCAAGGTTATTCAGCATAAAATAAGTTGACCCTAAGCTCAAATTTGTAATGGACAAATTAGTCCGGTTATTTGTTTGCAAACCAATTCTCAGTGATTCCTTATAGTGAAATATTTGCTGATTTACATTATTTACTCTGCCCATTAAATGTCCGTAAGTACGATGCGTTCTTACCAGGAAATTCAGACGACTTGTATGAGATGTTATCGTATCTGATAACTTCCAATGATATTTTTCGGAACCCGGATCTTCTGCAATTTTAAATGCTCTTTGAAAGTTCTTAAACGATTCTGCCAATCTGCCGGTTTTCATTAGTTGAAACCCCATTGAAGCCAGGCAGAAAGCTTCATCCAATTTTTTATTGTTGTTAATGGCTAATTCTAATTGTTGATTTAAATAGTAGAGTGCGGAATCCCTGTTTTTCTCCTGGTAGTAAAAATATATTTGATCGAGTAACCGGTATCGTGCCGAATCAGTTGAAGCTGCAGTTAATTGATTATGCAAACTATCCAATCTTTTCTTCAGAACCTGGTTATTACTGTCATTATTAAGCCCCTGTGAGAGACTGAAAAAGGGCAGTAATAAAAATAAAAGATTGAAAAACTTCATAACAAATTAATTTATGAAAATGGTAACTTGATGATAAACTCAGTTCCATCACCTTCTTTGGTTTCAACTTTCAATTCCCCGCCATGTCCTTTTGTTATTATATCATAGGCCAGCGATAATCCTAAACCAGTTCCTTGTCCCGTTGGCTTAGTAGTAAAAAAAGGTTGGAATATTTTATCTAATACTTTTTGTGGAATGCCATTGCCATTGTCTGCAACCCTAATTTCGATTTTGCCCCTATCCCCTAAAGGGGGACCGAGTCTTTTAGTGCTTACAGTCACTACAGGTTCGTAAATAATTGAAGTACCTTCTTGCTCCCCTTTAGGGGATGGGGGCATTTGTTTTTTCTTTTCATCAACTGCATAAAATGCATTGTTGATCAAATTCAAAACAACTCTGCCTATATCCTGCGGTACTACATTTACTTTTCCAATGTTGTCATCAAATTCTGTTTTTGTTGTTGCATTAAACGATTTATCTTTTGCACGAAGACCATGATAAGCTAATCTCAAATATTCATCTGCTAAAGCATTAATATCTGTTGCTTCTTTTTGTCCGCTGCTGGTTCTTGAATGTTGCAGCATTCCTTTTACAATGGCATCAGCTCGTTTGCCATGGTGATTTATTTTTTGTTCGTTATCCTTTATATCTTTTGATATAGCTTTTATTTCTTCGATATTCCCTTTAGCAGCTTCTTGTTGTAATTCATCAATAAGCTCAGCATTTACATCTGAAAAATTATTGACGAAATTCAAGGGGTTTTGTATTTCATGGGCAATGCCGGCTGTAAGTTCTCCAAGGCTTGCCATTTTTTCTGATTGGATGAGCTGCGACTGTGTTTCCTTTAAGTCCTTCAGAGATTGCTTTAATTCACTTGTCCGTTCTTCGATTGTTTTTTCCATTTCGATCTTTTGTTGTTCTATTAACTGTCGTCTTTCGATCTCCCTTTCTTTTGCAATTCGCTCATTTTCCAGGGCCCGCATCGTATTTTCTTTTCTCAGGTTATTATAGCGAATAAACAAGGTCCAGGAGAAAGTCAATACTAAAGCTGTAATACAAATCACCTCCAATAAACGATAGTTCAAAGCAAAAAAATCCTGAAAAGAGCTAGGGAATACTTCGAAACCAAAACTAAATGCTAAAAGTAACCATATGAAATAAGGAGATGCTCCGGCAATTAGCAGACGGCTGGAAAAATCTCTTTTCCTAAAAAATAACATAAAAGTGATAAGTATATTTAAAGGGAAAACCAATCCGGTCACCACATCCGATATTTTATAAATTACTGTTGAACGCCAATTGGTATCCTGGTATATTTCTATTAGGACGATCGTCTTTAAAACAAGATTAATTCCTGCAAAAATCAATAGCCACTGGTCCCATTTTTTATACCAGGCACTGATATGAAAAAACTGGCGTACAAACAGAATCATATATAACGGAATAAACGCCCAGCAATAATGCAGATATTTGACATCTTCAGATAAAGACGGGTGTTCAAAGTAAAACAAAAAGTAAAGTGGATCCCAAAGCCTGTTGATAGCAAGAAACAACGCAAACAAAGCAAAATAGAGGTTAACCTTTTCACGAGTTACACGATAAAAAAACAAATTAAAGAATATTGTCAAAACCAATAGACCAATTACAAAAGCCGCCTGAAGGTCCTGCAATGAAAAATATTGATAGACGTAAGAGTTATACTCGTTAAACTCCTTTTTCATCTCCTTTTCAGTATTCACAAATGCAATAGTAAAATCTTTTGCCAAGCCAGCATTATGGTTAAACAGCCGGTAATAAATAAGAACATCTTCATGAGGAGCCAGGGTGATTGGAATGGTATTGCCTAGTTTAAAGCCATCCTTTTTATTCCACGGATACATACTGCCTGTTACAAAATGTTTTGGCCTTTCAGCTCCTCTGAATAAATAAAAATCAGACTGATCGCTTTTTGTAGCCAATGAAATATTGATTTCATTGCTCAATGTATTCCTCAACCGATAACGAAGCCAATAGGTATGTAATGTGGTATCTATTTTTGAGTCTCTACTGTTTTGAAAGGGGATAGTTGTAACCTGTTCAATTTTCAATTTACCGGTTCTGTCTTCCAAAACCTGCCAGTAAACATTATCAAGTACCTGCTCAAATGCGGTATCAGATTTGATTTCGTAAACAGGTGGCAGGGACTCTTGTGCCACACTTCTGAAACCAATAAGCAAAGCAAGTAGTAGCAGTGTTTTGGTGGCCTTCATCTGTTGAATTTAAATAAATTAATCCGGTGGTCAATAGGGCAGCGAAATAATAAACTCAGAGCCTTCTCTTTCTTTAGTTTCCACTTTCAATTCTCCGCCATGACCTTTTGTAACAATATCATAAGCCAAACTCAATCCCAATCCAGTTCCCTGTCCTGTAGGCTTGGTAGTAAAGAATGGTTGAAATATTTTGTCTAATATTTTTTGGGAAATACCATTTCCATTGTCTTTTATTTTTATTTCAACTTTACCGTTTCGCTTTGCCGTGGATACCGTAACAATTGGCTCGTATCCGTTAAGACTTTGCTTTTGCTTTTCATTCACTGCATAAAATGCATTGTTGATCAAATTGAAAAGCACTCGTCCGATATCTTGCGGAATGACATTGACCTTACCGATCGTTTCATCAAGCCTTGTATTCGTTGTTACGTTAAACGATTTATCCTTTGCTCTTA
>DASVAM010000128.1:0-13782 GCA_036376375.1 Chitinophagaceae bacterium | reverse complement strand
ATCCATTCCTTTTGGATCATTAATAAACAAAACAGGATCACCTTCACTTCTGCATTGCACACCCTGATATACACTTGGCAAAAATCCGCTGCCCCATGCACTTTTCCCTGCATCGGGATCATTACCACCTGATGTCAACACAACATAACCGGGTAAGTTTTGATTCTCCGTTCCCAGACCATAAGTGACCCATGCACCCATACTCGGTCGACCCAATCGCGGCGACCCCGTGTGCATGAACAATTGTGCCGGTGCATGATTGAATTGATCCGTCGTTACAGACTTTAAGATCGCAACATCATCCACGATCGTTGAGAAATGCGGAAGATAATTGCTGACCCACAAACCACTTTCACCATGCTGATCAAATTTTGCCTGCGGCCCAAGCAGCGATGCCTTTCCACGAATGAATGCAAATCGTTTTCCGTCAATCAAACTCTGCGGGCAATCCTGTCCGTCAAGTTTCATCAGCTCAGGTTTGTAATCGAATAGTTCTAACTGGGACGGCGCACCGGCCATATGTAAATAGATAACTGACTTTGCTTTACCCGGAAACATTGGTGGCCGCGGCGCCAATGGATTCACCGGATCGAATAAAATATTTGATGCCTGCGTTTTCGCTGAAGAATTTCTTCCGCAACTGTTCAATAATGAGCCTAATGCCAATGCGCCCAGGCCCATTGCACTTTCTTTTAAAAAATGACGGCGGGTATGTTGATGAAGAATTTTCTGTCTGGCTTCTTCAAAAAGTTTTTGATTATGTAATTCTTGTTGGGTCATCTTATTGCGAGGACTGCGAGTCCCGCCTCAGCGGGAACGAAGCAATCTCCTCAGTTTAATTTTAATAATATAGTACCAGCTTTTCTAATTTTATTAAGCTACCGTTGCGCCTGCCCCGACGAGGAGCGAAGCGACGGAACTCGGAGTCGCACTCTTGTACCACAACAATTCTATTCATCGGGCCCCATCCTCCATCTCCTTCCCCGCTGGGAAAGGAGCGGTGCATATGTACAAATCCGGGGTTTATAACTTCCACTTCATCTATTCTACATAGCCAACCAAATAAAGACTTTCCTTAGCTAAGTTCCCCCTTCGGGGTCAGGGGGCCTATAACTTAGTTACGACTTCATCCAAATTCAAAATAGCATTACACACTACTACCATCGCTGCTGTTTCAGGGTTGTTGTGCTCATCATTCATTCCGATCATTTCACAAGTCTTGTCCTTATCAGCCTTAAATTTTTTCAATGCATTTTTATAGAGATCAGACAATATCATCAAGTCCCTATTATCCATTGTATGACCTGTGGCCAATTCATACCCTCTTTTTATCTGCGCCTCAACATTGGTATTTACTTCTTTTTGCAAACGATAAGCAAAATGTCTTGCCATTTCAATATAAGCAGAATCATTCAAAGTTACCAGCGCCTGTAACGGCGTATTTGTCCTAATTCTTCTTGCGGTACATATTTCTCTTGATGTACCATCAAAAGTTGTCATTGAAGGATAAGCAGCAGTCCTTTTCCAGTAAATGTATACGCCACGGCGATACTGATCTTCTCCCTTACTGAGCTTCCATTGAGCCGGGCTATAAGGCGAATTCCATATTCCTTCCGGTTGAAATGGCATTACACCAGGACCATACATTTTAACACTAAGCAAACCACTCACAAATAAAGCCTGATCACGGACCTGTTCCGCCGATAACCTCAGCCGGGGCCCTCTTGCATAATATTTATTGTATGGATCTTTCTCAAGCAATTCATCGTTTACGTTCGACTGTTGCCTGTATGTAGCGGACATCAGGATTGTCCTGATCATTTTCTTCATGCTCCAGTTATAGTCATTCATAAACTGCCAGGCCATCCAATCAAGTAGTTCTTTATGTGTTGGATTTATTCCCTGGGAGCCAAAATCCTCCAATGTTTCAACTATCCCGTTCCCAAAAACTTGTTCCCAAAGGCGATTTACCATTGTTCTTGCCGTCAAAGGATGTTTTTTATCAGTCAACCACAATGCAAGATCCATTCGATCCTTTCGTCCCCTTTTTTGAATCGGTGGAAATAGCTTTGGAACATCGGGCTCTACCTTCTCCGCTTTCACTAACCAATTACCCCTGTCAAAAACATTTGATTCTCTCGTAAGATCAGTCGGATTCTCAAACATCACGGGAGTTGTCTTTACGGGCTTGTTCAATAATCGCATAAAGCTGCTGTACGTACTATCATAATCCGGCTTGCCTTTGCCGGGAAACGGCTGACCAAAATAAAACCAGTCAAGCACCAATGAAGTAAAATCTTCTTTCTCTAATTTTTCACTATAGTAAGAAAAATAAAGATCATGTTTACCGGCAACAGGCTTTACTTCCACACCAAAAATTTTACTTTCCCCCTTTGTCTCGGGTACACTGATCGTTTCCCAAACCGGTCCATTCAAACTATCGAGATGGATTGTCCAAACGCCATCCGCAGGATATCCTTTATACCTGAATAGAAAATATGTTTTATCAGAAAGATCGATTTCTTTCATTCTGAAAGTTGACCGCTTTCTTATTACAAGTCTTTTTGTATCCCGCAGTTCACAATTGTCATATTGATCAGTCCGTTCAAAAGAAGTAGTGGATGGCGCCCATGTTTTCAGCAACGCATAATACTTTTTTGCTCCGGTATCTGTTGCATTCTCTTTTAACCAATGTTTAATTCGCAACGCTTCAATGCTGTCTTCTTTTTCATACAGCCGTAGCAACGGATAATCTTCTTCGGAATCAACATCACGGCTATTATTGAAAAAAGCCATGAACTTATAATACTCATCATGCCGGATGGGATCATAAGGATGACTATGACATTGTACACACGCAAATGTTGTACTCATTAATCCTGTCCACGTTGTATTCACTCTGTCCAGCACCGCTGCCGTTCTGTATTCTTCATTATCGGTCCCGCCTTCATCATTTGTAACTGTATTACGATGAAAACCCGTAGCGATATATTGTGCATCCGTGGGATCGGGCAAAAGATCACCAGCCAATTGTTCGATCAAAAATTTATCATAGGGTTTATCTTCATTAAACGCACGGATCAGCCAGTCGCGATATTGCCAGATAGTTCTGCCCGGGTCTTTTTCAAAACCTTTTGTGTCTGCATAGCGGGCAATGTCAAGCCACATCGATGTCCATTTTTCTCCAAATCTTTCTGATGCAAGAAGATCATCGATCAGATTCCCGTAGGCCTTATCACTGTTATCACTCAAATATTTTTTTGCAATACTTTCTTCTGCAGGAATACCGATCACATCAAGACTTACTCTTCTTAATAATGTTTGTTTATTCGCTTCAGGCGATGGTTTTAGTTTTTCTTCCTCTAACTTCTGATAAATGAATTGATCAATTTCATTTTTGATCCATCCGTTATGAATGCCTGGTACTTCAGGTTTTTTGAGGGAAACATAGGCCCAATGCTCACCCCATTCTGCCCCTTGCTTTATCCATTTTTTCAAAATTGAGATCTCATCTTTCGTAAGCGGTTCATGTTTGTAAGGCATTCTTTCGTCTTCATCTTTTTCAGTGATACGTCGTATCATTTCACTTTTTCCCGGATAACCTGGTACAATAGGATACTTGCCGGACTTTGCCTGTTTCATTGCATCCTCCCGGAACAACAAACTAAAATTTGATTTTGCCTTCACACCCCCATGACAGGAAATGCACTTTTTATTTAAAATGGGCTTTACCTGTGTATTGTAATCAATTTTTTCGGTGCTACCCGAAAAATACCAGATCAACACACCTACTATTGCCAAAAGGAAAATGACCAGAAACCTTTTAATATGCAGCATCGTTTACACACTCATTTAAGATGCTTAAAGTTAAGAAGATTTGGCGTGTTTGAACTCCGCAGCGCTTCCAAGTCGCCCGGGGATTCAGACCAATGATTATAAACCATTTCGGTTATCCTTCAAGCAGCAGAGGCGGAGAATTCAGTGCTACAACTCAGATCCATTTATCATGGGTCATTTCTCGACAAGCCCTTCATCAATCAGATAGGCATCAACTCCATTAATCATCGGGTTGCCAAAGGAATCAAGTATCCTGATTGCTATAAATCCGGTTTTTATTCGTGGAAAAGTTAATATTCGTTGATGCCCGATCGTTGTTCCCTTTACATAGTGGCTTTGTTTATTCTCATCCAGAATTTGAATCACAAAACTTTTAACCCGCTGACCAAATTTTAAGTCTTCACTGATAAGAATCGTGTTTACATATCGCGGCTCATCAAAAATGATATTGCTTGAATTCTTTCTGTAGTCTTTTATTTCAACGGTGCGTTTATCGGAACTAACAATAATACTGTCAAAATTATCGAATGATACCGTTGTTCCTTTTTCATTGATCAATGTTTTGCCAAGGTTATTATCAAGCAGCTTTTTAAATCCCATCAGTGATGCAGAATCATTTGGATGTATCTTCCCCCGCCGGTCAGGAGGAACATTCAATAATAAGTTGGCACCTCTTCCAACAGATTTTAAAAACAGGTCAAATAATACTTCCGGCGATTTTACTTTATCATTTTCGTTTTCGTGCCAGAACCAACCCGGTCGAATGCTAACATCACACTCCGCCGGTATCCATGCCGTACCATTCATATTTCCTTCGTTCAATACATCTACTGATGGAGCGCCTGCTCCTGGCGTAAACCCAACGGTATCGAGATAGTTCCAATTCGTTTTTCCGGCGATACCTTTTTCATTTCCTACCCAGCGAACATGTGGACCGACGTCACTGAATACAACCGTATTTGGGGAAAGCGTCTTTACTGTTTTTTTAAATCTATCCCAATCATACTCTTGCTTTTTTCCATTCGGCCCTTCGCCGTTTGCGCCATCCCACCATAATTCCCAGATGGGACCATAATTTGTAAAAATTTCTTTCATCATGTTTACAAACACATCGTTGTATTGTGGCGTACCATATTTTGGATGATTACGATCCCAGGGTGAAATATAAACACCGAATTTTAAACCATACTCTTTGCAAGCCTGAGACAATTCTTTCAGCACATCACCTTTTCCATTCTTCCATTTACTCTCACGAACGGTATGTGTTGAATACTTGCTCGGCCACAAACAAAAACCATCATGATGTTTTGCAGTGATGATGATTCCTTTGGCGCCTGACTGCTTTGCGATCTTTGCCCATTGCCTGCAATCAAGCGCTGTGGGATCAAAAATATCCACCGGTTCGTCACCATGCCCCCATTCTTTATCAGTGAAAGTGTTAGGACCAAAATGCACAAAGAAATAGAATTCCATTTCATGCCATGAGAGTTGCGATTTCGTTGGCAGTGGCCTGGTATTTTGTCCACTTACATTTGACACAGGTAGAAAGAGCAATAGAAAATAAGCTATAAGATTAAAAAGCGATAAATGTTTCTTCATGGCACTGTTTTAATTTGTCACTTTTAAACCCCAAACATGATCGGTATTGTAGCTTCATCGTGAATGCTTTCATATCCTGTAACATTTAAAATTACAAAGCCCGGTCAAGATGCGTGTAACCTCCATCAACATAGATCAGTTGGCCGGTTGTATGACTTGACTTTCCCGAAAGAAGAAACACAACCATATCCGCTATCTCCCGCGAGGTTGTCATTCTTTTTTCTAATGGGATCTTTTCGGTGATCGATTTTAGTTTCTCTTCAGGATTTGGCAATGTTTTTATCCATTTCTCATATAATGGTGTATAACACTCAGCAACGATCACAGCATTTACTCTGATCCCATACTTTAATAATTCAACGGACCATTCTCTCGTCAGCGCATTTCGACCGCCATTTGATGCGGCATAAGCCGACGTATTACCTTGTCCCGTTTCGGCGACCTTACTTCCAATATTCACGATCGACCCTTTACTTTTGATCAATTCCGGTAAAGCGTAATGAACCATTAAATAATAGTGAATGAGATTTTTATGCAGGGATGCCACAAATGCTTCGTAGTTTCCTTTTTCCAATCCAACCCCATCGTTAACACCTGCATTATTAACAACACCGTCGATCCGACCGAATTTTTCGATTGTTGCCTTTACAGCATTTTCACATTCGTCAGGATGAGTTAGTTCAGCAACAATTCCAAACCCGGCGCCAATTTCTTTAATTATGGCATCAATGTCATCAGCATTTCTTCCAATTATCACAGGAATTGCCCCTTCTGCAGCCAGCGATTTTGTAATGCCTGCGCCAATACCTTTTGCTCCACCCGTTACAATAATGATTTTGTTTTTTAAGCCTAGTTCCATTTGATTTTTATCACGCAGAGTCGCAGGGATACTGAGAATTTAGCGCTGTGAGCGCTGCGTCTCAACGTGAGATTTTATAAATTATAAAATTGAATTGCATTTTCACCAAACACTTTTAAGCGATCTTCTTCAACAAAATTTTCCGTGTATTTCTCCAGTAAACTTTTCCATTGAACATATATTCCCGAAAGCAACATAACCGGCCAATCACTACCGAACATTAACCGGTCGGAGCCGAAAGCATCAAATACCACATCAAGGTATGGATAAAATTCGCCCGCACTCCACTGCTTCCATTTTGTTTCGGTAAATAATCCTGAAAGCTTGCAATAAACATTGGGATGACTGGCCATTTCTTTCATGAACACTTTCCATTCATCGATATTCTTTTTCCCGATATCCGGTTTTGCACAATGGTCGATCACAAATCGTTGATACGGAAATTTCGACACGAATTGTAATGCCGGCTTCAATTGATAATGATAAATAAGAATATCGTAGGTATAGTTGTAAGGGGCCAACGCCCTGATACCATTTTGAAAATCTTCCCTCAATAAAAAATCATCCGGCTCCGACTGTACAACATGCCGCCATCCTTTTATGACAGTATACTGCGAAAAAAATTGAAGTCGTTCTTCGAGATTCTTATTCAACAGATCCACCCAGCCAACGACCCCTTTTATTTCATGATGAGTTTTTGCAAGTTCAACCAGAAAATGAGTTTCGTATTCACTCTGTCCTGCCTGTACCGCTACGCAACCATCAACATTATTTCGTTTAAGTGTCGGTATTAAATGCGCCGGTAAATGGTCTTGTTTCAGGATCTTCATGTCATCGGTGATCCATGCATCCCGTTTCTTGTCATACTTCCAGAAATGAACGTGTGTATCTATAACCATAGTAGTCAGAATTCAGAAATCAGGATCCAGGATTATTATCAATGGCAGAAATGTAAGCGTCAAGAATTTTGCTTACTTCTATAATTTGATCAGTCAATTGTTGGTTTTCACCGTAACTGAGGTCTCTGGCAAGATTAAGATAATATCTGCATTCTTCCAGAGAGCCTTGTGAAGTGTTATAAAACTTTATTTTATCCTTATTTGATCTTTTCTTAAACCCTTCTGCAATATTTGCAGCAATTGAGATTGCGGCTCTTTTAAATTGAGAGGTAAGAACGTAAATTTCTTCTTTAGGAAAAGTAGATGTGTATTTATAAACCCCTAAAACAAAAAGATGAGCTTTCTGCCAAACAATCAAATCAGTGAAATTTTTTGCAGGTTCCATAATTATATTCTTGAATAATAATAAAAATTCAATTCGATCAATCCTTTTCGCAATTTCAAATTCTGATTTCTGAATCCTGACTACTCAAGCTATATATCTTTTCCATTAAAACCCATTTCTCCCCGGGCTTTGCCCATGGTAATGCCTGCTGAAATTTCCACATCAGCTCTTCCCATTCCTGCACTTTTGGATTGGCCGCATCCATCGCTCCTTTCTTCTCAAAACTAAAATCATCATTCGCTTCTATGACCATAAACATTCTGTTACCGGTGCGATAGATATCCAGCAATTCTATGCCAGAATCTTTAATGCTCTTTACTATTTCGGGCCAGATCTGTTCATGATATTGTTCATACTCGGCTATAAGCTTGGGATCGTTCTTTAAATCAAGTGCAAGGCAATACCTGGTCATTATTAATTTTTAATTCTTAATTATTAACTCTGTAAGCAACTGCCACCTGCCTGCTGCTTCCCAATCCATGGATGCCCAATTCAATAACGTCACCGGGTTTTATATAAACCGCCTCCGGCTTCTGCCCCAATCCAACTCCTGCGGGAGTTCCGGTTGAAATGATATCACCAGGCAACAAAGTCATAAACTGGCTGACGTAAGAAACAAGATACGGGATCTTAAAGACGAGGTTTTTTGTATTTCCATCCTGCATCATCGTTCCATTGACCGTCAACCAAAGACGCAGGTCATTTACATCTGAAATTTCATCCTGCGTTGCCAAATAGGGCCCGAATGGCGCAAAGCTGTCACAACTTTTTCCTTTCACCCATTGACCGGCCCGTTCCAATTGAAATTCTCTTTCACTGTAATCATTATGTAAAAGATAGCCGGCGACATGATTCATGGCAGCAGCTTCATCAACATAGGATGCTTTTTTACCAACAACAACTGCCAATTCAACTTCCCAATCCGTTTTTACACTGTTTTTGGGAATGATTAGATCATCATAGGGCCCTGCAATAGCAGAGGTGGCTTTGAAAAAAATTACGGGTTCCGATGGCAATTGCATCTTACTTTCAGCAGCATGATCAGAATAATTCAAACCGATGCAAATGATCTTTGAAGGTCTTGCAACGGGCGAACCAAGACGAATATCTCTTGAAACCTCCTTTAAAGTTTTTTGGTTGATAATCGTCGTAAGGAACGAGAGGCCATCATTCTCAAAAAATTTTTCATCATAATCATGGATATATTCAGAAACATCAAACCAGGCATCATTGATGATGACTCCCGGCTTTTCTTTTCCGGCATTGCCATAACGAATCAGTTTCATCGTGTTTTATTTTAGATCCAATTGAATAATCGTATCAATTTCGTCCAGCGATACGCCATCCAAATAAACAAAAGTTCCTTCGGGTTGCTGCCTGACTTTTAGTTCCTTGTTGCTTTTGAACAGAGATGCCTTTGAAATCTTCTCTTTTAATTCCGGGATAAAGACAAAGGAAGGGTTCTCCGGTTTATTGAGAATATGCATATACACCGTTTTACCTTTTATGGTTAATGTTCCCCATTCTTTTGGCGGAATTACGTTTCCTCTCGTACCATAAATGGTTTGGCCATATTGTTCCATCCATTTACCCACTGCTTTTAGCGTATCAGCAAATTCAGATTGAATTGACCCATCCGGCATGGGTCCGACATTCAATAAAAAGTTCGCGTTATAGCCTGCAGCCTTTACCATATATTGGATCAGCTTCTTTACCGACTTATAATTCCTGTCGGTAATATTAAATCCCCAGCTATCGTTCATGGTTTCACATGTTTCCAAAGGCAACGCCGAAACTGAAGCGCCACCAAAACCAGTTGTGTTGTGACCTGGCAAATCTTTTTCAAATGCCTGGAAATCCTCGCCGGGAATCGGCATCAAATGATGATTATTGCTGATTAAACATTTCGGTTGCAAACTATGAATGAGTTTATAGATCTCGTCATAATGCCAGTTTACTTTCGACACTTGCTTTTTATCATGATCATTGTCTAATTGGTCCCAGTGCCCGTCAAACCAGATACCGGATATTTCTCCATAATTTGTAAGCAGTTCGGTTAATTGGGCCTTCATAAACTTCACATAATTCTCCCATTCACTTTTTTGGGTTCTGCCTGTTCCTTTTCCCGTTCTGCCAGTTTCATATTGGTAATCGCTGCGGTACCAGTCAAGTAAAGAATAATAGCAGAAAAGCCTGATGCCCTGCTTATGACACTCATCCGCCAATTGCTTTAGTGCATCTTTCGCATAAGGTGTTTTTGTTATTTTCCAATCAGATTGTTTTGTATCCCAATTACTGAAACCATCATGATGGCGGGTGATGAATGTGATGTATTTCATTCCCGCCGCTTTAGCGATCCCCACCCATTTTGTAGCATCAAAATTTTGGGGATTGAAAATATGGATCAGCTTTGTGTAATCATCTACCTTAATGTTCCTGTTATTCATTACCCACTCGCCGGCCCCAAGCACACTTGATGCGCCCCAGTGAATAAACATCCCGAATTTCATATCCTGGAATTCTTTTCTTGCCGCAAGATTTTCAGCAGTCGGCGAATATGATTGCGCATTAGCACATGATGCAATCAAGATCGAAGCTATTATTGAAAATAATTTTTTCATATTTTTTGACTGTTCAATAGTTCATTGCATTGTAATCCTTTTAATCATATCCATCGTGGTTTTAATTATTGAGTTTAACGAAACCTCCGTCAACAAGATAATCGCAACCCGAAATAAAAGAAGCTTCATCACTGCAGAGATATAGTGCAAGCGCTGCAATCTCATCAGGTGTTCCCATTCTCCCGATCGGTTGTGTTTTTGAAAGTTTGTCAAACATCTCAGCTTCCTGACCCGGGTAATTATTTTTTAAAAACCCATCAACAAACGGTGTATGTACTCTTGCCGGTGAAATGGAATTACAACGGATATTATCCTGCAAATAGTCCTTTGCAACACTCAATGTCATTGCCATGATGGCGCCTTTTGCCGTACTGTATGCAAATCGATCGGGTATTCCAACCTGGGCCGCCACCGATGCCATGTTAATGATACAACCGCCACCTGCTTTTATTAATTGAGGTATTGCAGCATGAACGCAATTATAAACTCCCTTTACATTTACATTTATTACTCTGTCAAAATCTTCTTCTTTGGTATTGTCTGCTTTTCCGATATGAGCAATGCCTGCATTATTTACAAGAATGTTTATAGGGCCGATAATTTCAAATATTGCAAGCACTTCCTGCTGATTTGCAACATTGCATTGATGTACAAAGGCCTTGCCCTTATCTTTTTTAATCTCTTCGGTAGTTTCATTTGCCGTATCAACATTCCATTCCAAAATATGAACAACCGCTCCCTGCTTTGCAAAAAGTTGCGCAATAGCTTTTCCAATTCCACTACCGCCGCCGGTTATTACCGCTATTTTATTATCAAGACGAAACATTCTGTTTTATTTTAAAACCTTTCCATCCATACCAGGCTACTACGATAAAGCAAAGTAAAGGTATAATATAGGCCTTCTGCATGCTGGCTGTGCTGTCTGAGATCATACCCATCAATACGGGAGCTAATGCACCCCCCACAATTGACATCACGATTAAAGATGAAGCCATTTTTGTTTCTTCACCTAACTCTTTTATTCCCAATGCAAAAATCGTTGGGAACATGATCGACATAAAAAACGGAACAGCCATTATTGCATACACTGAAATATTTCCGGATGTATTTAATGCTATTATCAACAATAGTATATTGATTAGTGCATAAATTGAAAGCAATGTTTGAGGTTTTATATATTTCATCAGGAAAGTGCCAATAAAACGACCGGCCATAAAGCCTACCATCGCGATATAACCCCACCAATAGGCTGCTTGTTTTTCGGGAAGGTCCATTACCTGTTTTGAATATCGAATGAAGAAACTCCCAACTCCAACCTGTGCTCCAACATAAAAGAACTGGGCGATCACAGCCCATTTGGTATGAGAATGCCTTAATACTCTCAATGAAAATCCCGTGTGTGCATCCGCAGCGTCAGCTTCTTTCACATCGGGTAATTTGGTGAACAAAAAACCGATGGTAACCAGTACCACTATAGCAGCTATAACGAGATATGGAATTTTAACGGTATCAGCTTCCGATTGCAAATAAGCATTAAGCGTGCCATTGGCCGCCATTTGGTTCAATTCTTCGTCCGTATGTTCAACTCCTGATAAAATAAACATGCCACCTATGATCGGCGCCACAAATGCTCCTACGCCATTGAATGATTGGGCAAAATTCAGGCGCTGCTCAGAAGTTTCTTTCGGACCCAGTATAGTTATATAAGGATTTGCAACTGTTTCAAGAAAAGTGGCGCCCGCCGCCAGGATAAATAAGGCAGCCAGGAATAAACCAAATGTTCTGCTGGATGCAGCAGGTATAAATAGCAACGCCCCGGCGGCGTATAAGCAAAGTCCGAGGATGATGCCTTTTTTGTAACCATATTTATGCATTACTAACCCGGCAGGAATTGCAATTAGAAAATAACCAAAGTAAACCGCCAGATCGATAAACGATGATTGTGTATCCGTTAACTGGCAGGCTTTTTTCAAATGCGGAATAAGGATCGGGTTGGTATTATGCAAAAAAGCCCATAGGAAAAAAAGACTCGTTACAAGTATAAATGCAAAAAGAAAAGAGTTGCGGTTTCGGCTCATGCTGCTGATTGATTAATGAAATAATGACGATGCCGGGATCAATTCCTTATTCCCTCCCTCTGCCTGCACGGAAACTTTTAATGAGTTTCCTCCACCGCTATCAAAGTAAAGCACTTTTATTTTATGATATCCTTTTTTCAAAGCCACTTTGCCATTCTTTTCAACGCTTCCATGGTCACCATCATTATTCACTATTTCCTCATCATCGATGTAGAGGATGCTGCCATCGTCTGAATCGGTAAAGAAAGTGTAGAGGCCGTCTCTATCAATCCTGATATAGCCTGTAAATTCAAAAGCAAACTTATCTGTACGTTTCTTATTTTGAGTGGAAATAATTTCTGCTACCCCGGACGCTGTTACCGGGCCCTTTACGAAATTCAAATCAACCTTTCCTGCCGGTTCGTAGTATTTAAACCCAATCCCGGGTTTTGCATTAGAAATTTTCAGATCACTTTTCAATTCATAGGTCTTGACCCTTTCCGTTACAATTGCGCTGGGAATTAATGATGCATAATTTTCGCCAGAGCCTCCCATCATTGCCATGGCCTTTAAAGTAAAAGATCTTTCAGCAGTAAAGGACCCGTTATAAATTTTTGAAGACTGAACCGGATCCGACCCATCTGTTGTATAATAAATCAACGTGCCTGGATCGGTGCTGATCGTGACAATCGGCCTCATGGCATCTTTTGAATAATCCTGTGTTATTACCGGCTTTGATGCAAATCTTCCGAAATTTTCAATTTTTATTGCAAAAGAATAAGGTGATTTAATTTTGTTAGGATTATAGCCGGGTAAGCTGATCTCAACATTTGCTCCGGATTGTTTCCATTCCAGATTTTCTTTTGTAGAAAGAAAACTGATCCTGGTTCCTGCTGGCAGTGCAATGCTTTTTAAAACAATTTTTCTGTTATCAGGATATTTTGGGAATATGGCATATAAATTATTTGTCGTCGTATTATAGCTATAAAAGATCTCTTTTACTGCATAACCCGGATCGGGATCCACTGTAAGTTTTAGCATAATATCTCCTCCCGTTTTCCAATCTCCCGTTATATGTTCATTACCTCCCTTATAATCCCGTCTTCCATCGCTCCATTGAAAGGGTGTTTTCCATCTTCTTGTATTATAAATAGCCTCTCCGTTTATCTTCATCCAATCCCCGATCTCTAATAACCGTTCCTGCATGATTGGCGGAATTTTTCCATGCTCATCGGGCCCAATGTCTAATAAAAAATTTCCTCCCCGGCTTACTTTATCGATCAATGCAATTATCAAAGATTGAGTTGAATTGTAATCCCAGGCGTCCTCCTCACGATTGTACCCATAGCTATATCCCATGCCACGGCTTTCTTCCCAGTCATGGTTTTCAAAGTCAAGATTGGGTTGGTATTCCGGTGTGTAAATGCCTCCATGATTAAACCGAATGCCGCTTCCCCAGCGATCATTTACTATTATTTTATCTCTTACCGGGCTTTCATTGTAAAGCCATGCAAGAAATTCCTGG
>DASVAM010000561.1:0-3254 GCA_036376375.1 Chitinophagaceae bacterium | reverse complement strand
TTGCCCGCAACTGTATAAAACAATACGACGAAAGCCACGGTGAAAGCGGGTTTGAAGCAACGAAAGAAGATCGCCGGTTTTTTTTCCACAATCCTGAGTTCATAGTTTCTCAATAACGGAAATTCCTCTTAGTTTTGCATGACCTCCCGGATTTAATTTCTTTCCGCTGGTCAAAAGCAGGCTGACTGATTTCACTGAAAATTTATTGCAGTCCTTTGGGACGATGTCCGCAAGTTTCAAATAAGCGTTGCTTATTTTCACTTGTGCTCAGGATATCGAAGTTTATTGAATAGCGAACCGGACGTTGGAGAGTGCGACCTGCCGGCAGGCAGGCAGGCGCAACAAAAGTTGAAATAAGTTTTGTGGCCCTGCCAACAATTTTTTTTAAACAAGAACAAAAGGTATGTCTAAGTATGTATTTGTTACGGGGGGAGTTACTTCATCATTGGGGAAGGGAATCATTTCGGCTTCGCTTGCAAAATTGTTGCAGGCAAGGGGGCTGCGGGTGACTATTCAGAAGTTTGATCCATATATTAATGTCGATCCGGGCACGCTAAATCCTTATGAACACGGCGAATGTTATGTTACTGAAGATGGTGCAGAAACGGACCTTGATCTTGGACACTACGAACGGTTCCTGAATATTTTTACTTCGCAATCAAATAATGTAACGACCGGGCGTATTTATCAAACCGTAATCAATAAAGAAAGGGAAGGTGCCTATCTTGGAAAAACCGTACAGGTTATCCCGCATATTACGGATGAGATCAAACGTCGCATGAAAATGCTTGGGGAAAATGGCGAGTGGGATATTGTGATCACCGAGATCGGGGGAACGGTTGGTGATATTGAATCATTGCCATACATCGAAGCAGTTCGTCAATTACAATGGGAGTTGCCGGAAGAAGATCTGCTGGTTGTTCATCTAACATTGATCCCTTATTTAAAAGCTGCTAAGGAATTAAAAACCAAACCTACACAGCATTCAGTAAAACTGTTAAGCTCCGAAGGAGTTTTTCCTGATGTAATTGTTTGTCGTACCGAAGAACCCATCACGAATGATCTGAAAAGAAAGATCGCTTTATTCTGTAATGTAAAGCCGGAAGCGGTTATAGAAGCAAGAGATGCCAGTACGATCTATGAGGTTCCGTTGATAATGATGGAAGAGAAGCTCGATGAGATTGTATTAAAGAAGCTTGAGATCCCTAATAACAAGGAGCCGGAGTTAACAAGATGGAGAGAGTTCCTAAATAAGCTTAAAAATCCGAAATCAAAAGTCACCATTGGCCTGATCGGAAAATACGTTGAGCTCCAGGATGCTTATAAATCAATATTAGAATCTTTTGTTCATGCGGGTGCTGTCAATGAGTGCAAAGTGCAGGTGCAGTATATCCATTCGGAATTTATTACGGAAGACAATGTTCCGGAAAAGTTGGCCGGGTTAGATGGATTATTAGTGGCTCCCGGTTTTGGTCATCGTGGAATCGAAGGAAAAATTACTGCAGTAAAATTTGCAAGAGAAAAAGGGCTGCCCTTCTTCGGTATCTGTCTGGGGATGCAAATGGCAGTAATAGAATATGCCAGGAATATTTTAGGGATCCGGAATGCTCATTCAACAGAGATGGACCCAACCTGCGATGAGCCGGTAATTGACATGATGGAGGAGCAGAAAAAGATCACCATGAAAGGCGGCACGATGCGATTGGGATCTTATGCATGTGACTTAACGGAAGGATCATTGGCGCATCGAATTTATGGAAAGCTGCACGTAAGCGAAAGACATCGCCATCGTTATGAATTCAACAATAAATACCTTTCCCAATTTGAAAGTAATGGGATGATCGCCAGTGGCCGTAATCCGCAGACCGGCCTGGTGGAGATAATGGAAATCCCATCTCATCCTTTCTTTATCGGTGTTCAATATCATCCCGAATTGAAAAGTACAGTTGAAAATCCACAGCCTTTATTTGTTCATTTTGTTGCAGCAGCAAAAAATTACAGTGAAAACAGGACGCCCGTAAAAAATCTGCAACTTAAAGACGTTGTAATTTAGAAATTTTCAGTTCAGGTTCTTGAGTTTAAGGTTTGAATTTCAAACGTTAACAACTCAGAATTAAGGACTCAGAACTCCGCGGCTTTACCCTATCTTTGCCCACTCCAAATTTTTAGCTACATGAAGTTTGATCGTAACACGGTTATCGGGTTTGTATTGTTGGCGTTGCTTTTCTTCGGATTCTTTTATTTTAACAACCAGGAACAGGCAAGATTGGCGAAAAATAAAGCGATCCAGGATTCAATTGCAAAAGCGTCGCAACCAAAGCCAAAAAGGGATACCGCAAATAATAAAATCGATACTTCGCAGCTACAAACTCCACAGATAACAAATGTTACCGGACAGTTTCAGCGGGCGATGATTGGTGCGGAGCAATTGACCCCGGTTGAAAACGAGCTTGTAAAAGTGACGTTCACGAATAAAGGCGGACAGATAAAATCGGTCGAGCTTAAAAAGTTTAAGGACCAGCAAGATAATCTTGTGAAACTGGCATCGACAACATTTGATAAAATTGATTATAAGATCAAAGGTGATGCGAACCAGGTAGGAAATATCACAGATTTTTATTTTACTCCCGGGAACATTATAAAAACCGATTCTGCTCAAATAATTTCTTACACGCTGGCTGACAGTTCAGGTCGTTCGATCACCCACGAATTCGTGTTGAAGAAAGAGGAGTACATGATCGATTTTAATGTGAAGCTGCAAAAGGCAAATAGTTTTTTTGATAATGAAACAATGAACCTGCTGTGGCAGTATCGGTCATTAAAGCAAGAACAGGATATGTCCTACGAAAGAACTAACTCACAGATGGGCTATGTGATGGATGATGAGTTTGATTATTTCACCATCGGGCGACGCAGCGATGTTCAGTTCAGCGCACCTGTTGAGTGGGTAGCGATGCGCCAGCGGTTTTTTAATGGAATATTAGTGGCTAAGGATAAATTCTCAGGTGGGAAGATGGAATGGGTTTCGCCAAATGATTCTATAACCGTTGTACAATCTACTGCAAGTTTGCAGCATGCGGTCAGGGGTGCTGACGTAACAATTCCTTTATCTGTTTATTATGGCCCCAGTGATTTTCGGATCCTGAAAAAATATGACAAGCAAATGGGTAAGCTGGTCAATCTGGGCCAGGGTATCTATGCATTTGTAAGACCGATCAATAAGTTTATTGTATTGCCGGTTTTTGATTTTTTTA
>DASVAM010000560.1:0-9802 GCA_036376375.1 Chitinophagaceae bacterium | reverse complement strand
ATAACTATTCTAAAAAGATTTTCAAATGTATTTGAACAATGCTATACCCGTTTCCTTGACCTGCAAAAAGCAGAAGCGCAGGCAAGAGAAGCGCAGATACAATTAGCATTGGAAAGAGTAAGGGCCCGCACAATGGCCATGCATCGTAGTGATGAACTGACCGATGTGGTCAAATTGCTTTACCAGGAATTTGACAAGCTAAAGCTCAGTAATGTATCAACCGATATCGAGATCGGCCTGATCAATGAAGAAACCGGCATGGCTGCTGTCTGGGCACATTTGTATTTATCCGACGGAACAATCTCGACATTTGATTTTCCTATAGGTCATTTTGAAGGAACGATTGCTGAATTTAAAAAATGGAAATCAACTCCGGTTGAAAAAAGAAATGAACTTTTTTTTACCTCGGAGTTCAAAGGTAAATTTTGGAATAAATTTAAAAAGTGGATAAAGAAATTTCCTGAATTGGCTGAAGCTTTTCAACCGATGATAGAAGCAAACATCACGCAATGGGTAACTCATAACGCTTATTTCTCCCATGGCATTTTAACCTTACAAGGAATCGAAACCTATTCTCCGGAAACATTGGACATTCAAAAACGATTTACAAAAGTATTTGAGCAGACCTATACACGTTTCCTTGATCTGAGAAAAGCCGAAGCGCAGGCAAAAGAAGCTGAAATAGAGCTTGCCCTTGAAAGGATCAGGGCCAGGACCATGGCAATGCATGCGAGTGAAGAGCTTCTTGATATTATTGTTGTTGTATCTGAACAATTGCAGCAACTGGAAATAAAATTTGGTAACGTAAGCTTTGGTGTCAATAACCCGGATTATGATTTGCAGCTTTGGATGGCCGTTAAAGGGTATCCAAAAGCTTATCCTATTCAATGGACTTTTATTGATAATCCAGGTATCACAAGATTAAAAGAGGCGCAACGCAACCCTGAAGAAGTCTTTGCAGATGTATTGTCACAAGCAGAGAATAATGAATGGATGCTACACGTATTTAAATGTAATCCTCCTTTTGATATTTTTTCAGATGAGAACAGGGATCGTCTGTTGAATACACCGGGATACGCCAGGTCCATTGTTATCATGAAGGATATTTTCCTGGTAATAGGAAATTATGCTGCCATTCCTTACACGGATGAAGAGAATGCAATTTTTAAAAGATTTGGAAACGTTTTCGAGCAATCATACACCCGTTTCCTCGATCTTCAAAAAGCGGAAGTGCAGGCAAGAGAAGCACAGATAGAAGCGGCATTGGAAAGAGTAAGAGCAAGTTCAATGGCCATGCACCAAAGTAAAGACCTGCTGGCGGTCATCAAAGTAGTTACCGATCAGCTTTTGTTGCTTGGATTCAAGTTTGATACTGCAAACTTTGCCAAAGTATATGCGGACGGCAGCTGGGATCTTTGGCTTACTACTCCCGAACAAAAATATCCTGACCTGATTCATGTTCCTTACTTGGATCATCCAATTTTTAATCGAATAGAAGATAACATAGCGAAAGGACTTGACTTTTTTACTGATGCTTATGAAAAAAACGAAGCAAACAAATTCTTTCGTCATTTCTTTGAGAATACGATTGCAAAAAATGCCCCCGAGTCAAGAAAGCAGTTTGTGTTGAATAGTCCTGGATTTGCACGTTCATTATTCTCAATGAAGGATCTGTGGTTGGCAATTGCCAACTATGAAGGCATGCCTTATACTGATGCGGAAAACCTCGTGTTCAAACGATTCGCTAAAGTTTTCGAACAGGCATACACGAGATTTCTTGATCTTCAAAAAGCGGAAGCACAGGCAAGAGAAGCACAGATAGAATTGGGATTAGAAAGAGTTCGTGCAAGGGCAATGGCCATGCACCGGTCTGAGGAGCTGAAGGAATTGATTGCGACAATGTCTTCGGAATTGGGTAGACTCGATATACTCCTCGATCGCTGTTTTATTATTATCTATGATCAGCATACACAGGGATCCACATGGTGGATGGCAAACCCCGAAACACCCACTGAGCCTATTGGCTTACAAGTGCAATATCACGAACATGTTCCGTACCTGGAACATCTGGAGGCATGGAGACAACGAAAAGTAAAATGGGAATATATACTGGAGGGTAAAGTGAAAAAAGAGTGGGATCAGTTTTTATTTGTTGAAACTGAACTTTCACAATTACCACCGCCTGTCATTGAGAACATGCGGTCTAAAAAGAAAGTTTATTTATCATCTTCCTTCAACAATTTTGGTTATCTGACCCTGGCTACCCTTGATCCGTTAACTGAACAGCAGTTTGATATCATGCTTCGCTTTGCGAAAGTTTTTGATCTTACTTACACACGTTTCAATGATCTGAAACAGGCTGAAGCACAGGCAAGAGAATCACAAATACAATTAGCATTGGAAAGAGTTCGTGCACGAACGATGGCCATGCAGAAAGCACAGGAATTGGACGCCGTTATTAAAACAGTCTATGCTGAGTTGAAGCAACTGGATGTTTCATTCGACCGCTGCTTCATTATGATTTTTGATGAAAAGAAAGGGGCCACCTGGTGGATGGGAAGTCCGGAAGATGATCTGTTTCATGAAGGATTTTATGTTCAATATCATGCACATCCACCGCATTTAGCGTACCTGAAGGGATGGGAGGAGCGTCAACAGAAATGGGAATATTGGCTGGGAGGGCAGATAAAGAAAGATTGGGATGAATTTATATTCAATAAAACGGGGCTGTCCAAATTACCATCGGTTGCCATTGAGTATATGAAGTCTTTTGAGTCTGCGAATTTATCCGCAGCGTTTGAAAATTTTGGTTGCATAACAACGGGAGGGCAGGAGCGGATAAGTGAAGAATCGTATAATATCCTGGGCCGTTTTGCCAAAGTGTTTGATCTCACCTATACCCGTTTCCTTGATCTTCAAAAAGCAGAGGCGCAGGCAAGAGAAGCACAAATACAACTTGCATTAGAAAGAGTTCGTGCAAGAGCAATGGCCATGCAGGATCCGGCAGAATTTGTAGAAGTGGTGAATGTGATGGGTAAGCAATTCATATATCTTGGTTTTGATATTGAATGGGCCAATTTTGGAGCAAATGGTTTAGATATAACTAACGGAATTGACACCTGGAACTTTGCCATTATTCCAGGAAGTGATCCTGTATCCAGCAGGTTATTTATTCCCTGGTTTGATCACCCGCTATTCAATGATGCAAAAAAGCAGCTGGATAATTACCTGGATAATGGTAATGATCTTTTTGTAATGTCTTATGATAAAGAAACGAAGGATCGCTGGCTGGACCATATGTTTGCGCAAACAATTTTTAAGGATGTGCCGGATGAATACCGGGCTATTCAATACGAAAAACCAGGTTATACCACTTCCAATCTTGCATTAAAAGATACATGGCTGTCCATCGGCAAATTCAACACTCATTCTTTTACTGATGAACAACATGGAATATTAAGAAGAATGGGAAATGCATTTGGACAGGCATACACCCGTTTCCTTGATCTGCAAAGGGCCGAAGCGCAGGCAAGAGAATCGCAGATACAATTAGCATTGGAAAGAGTTCGTGCAAGAACAATGGCCATGCAGAGGAGTGATGAGTTGCCGCAGGCGGCTAACTTATTATTTCAGCAAATACAATCTCTCGGCATGCCGACATGGAGTGCCGGTTATTGTATCTGGGATGATGATAAAAAAGCTATTACACTTTGGATGAGCAGTGAAGGTGTTATTCAGCCATCGTTGAGAATGCCACTAACTGAAGATCCTTCTTTAATACATTTTCTTGAAGCTTACCAACGTGGAGAATCATTTTTTGTAGAAGAGGTGGGTGGCGAAGCGTTAAGAACGCACTATGCATATTTGCGGACCCTGCCCGGCGTAAAAGAGACTTTAGACGATATTGAAAAGGCCGGTTTCCCTGTACCAACCTTCCAGATATTTCACCTGGCTTATTTCTCAAAAGGATTTTTATTGTTCATTACTTACCAGCCGGTGCCCGAGGCTCACGATATTTTCAAGCGTTTTGGTAAAGTATTTGACCAAACCTATACCCGTTTTCTCGACCTGCAAAGAGCCGAAGCGCAGGCAAGAGAAGCAAGAATAGAAATTTCGCTTGAAAGAATAAGAGCTCGTGCATTAGCAATGCACAGTTCGGATGAATTGATGGAAGTTGCTAAAGTACTCAGGGAACAAATGGCGCTGCTGGGCCAGCGTGAACTCGAGTCATCAGTTGTACATCTTTATAAACTGGATCCTGATCATATTCATTCGTGGCGTGCCGTCAGTATTGCCGCTGAGTCAAGATCAGGGTTCACGTATGGACATATGGCTATACCCGTTAATTGTTGTGAAGTGGTCCGGGAATGGCTGGGAAAATTCAATAGTGATGAACAGGAATATACATTGGAAATAAGTGGCGCAAAGCAACAGGAATGGTATTTGATCCTGGAAAAATTAGCCCCTGAAGTTGTTAATTCAATGCGCAGCGAAAATAGTTTACATGAAAAACGATATTACAGGTTTTCCAAATTTTCCGGAGGCGCACTGTTAATGATCTCAAAACAGCCGCCCTCAGAAGAGGCTGCTTATTTGCAAAAAAGAGCGTCGGTAGTTTTTGACCTGGCTTACCGAAGATTTTCAGATCTGCAAAAAGCGGAGGCGCAGGCCAGGGAAGCGCAGATAGAAGCGGCATTGGAAAAAATTCGTTCCCGTTCATTAGCCATGCATCAGAGCGAAGAATTACAGGAAGTAGTAAATACTGTATTCGAAAGATTGAATGATTTGAACATTGAAATAGATTCTTGTAACATTGCCATTTTCAAAGAAAGGACAAAAGATTGGGAGTATTGGATCGCCAGCCCTTCTCAAAAACGTTCGGCTGTGTTTTATATGCCCTATATAGATTTTGGTGTAACAAAAGATCTTGTGGAGGCAAAAGAAAAGGGCGCTGATTTTTTTACCAGATCCTATCGCTATGAAGAAAAAAATGAATGGTTTGAATATGGTTTTAAGAATACCGACTTCAAATACCTCAGCGAACAACGACAAAAGTATATTCTCGATGCACCTGCAATGACTGTTGGTATTGCCTTTGCAAAATATACTGGTGTACAATTTAACAGGTACTCTTTCAACAAGCTTACTGAAGGAGAAATAGATATTTTAAAACGGTTTGCAAAAGTATTTGAACAAGCCTATATCCGTTTTCTTGATCTGCAAAAAGCAGAAGCGCAGGCAAGAGAAGCACAAATTGAAGCCGCGTTGGAAAGAGTTAGGGCGAAGGCAATGGCCATGCATAAGAGCGATGATCTTCATGCAGCGGTAACGATTATGTTCGAAGAATTTCAAAAGCTAAACCTCGATGTGCTCAGGTGTGGAGTAGGAATCCTTGATAAAAACTCAAGAACAGGAGAGATATGGGCCACATCCATCTCAGATAGTGGCATTGCCGTGCAGATATCCGCAAGCGAAAGTTTTGATACGCATCCGCTGATGTCGCTTATTTATGAGAGCTGGCAAAAACAGCAAGACTTGGATTATGTTTTGCAGGGGCAGGATCTGATTGATTATTACAGGGCCATGAAACTAAGTGAATTGAAATTGCCTGAATCACAATTTGCTTTATCGGAAGATGATCTGCAGCCACAGTATTATTATGGGGCCATGTTCAAGGCGGGAGGCCTGTATAGTTTTAGAAATAAACCTTTTACTGATGAGGACATAAAGATCATGAGGCGATTTGCCTCTGTTGTAAATCTTACCTATAATCGTTTTATTGATCTTCAAAAAGCAGAAGCCAGTGCAAGAGAAGCACAGATCGAAGCGGGTCTTGAAAGAGTTCGTGCCAGGACAATGGCCATGCATAGTAGTGAAGATGTAAGTGCTGCAACAGCTACCATGTTTACTGAATTGGAAAAGTTAGGCATTGAAAATTACAGGGGCGGTATTACAAATATCTTCCCAGACAGGACACAGGAAGTTTGGTCCGTAAATAACCTTGCGGAAGGTAAAAGTGTAAAGGCAGTAGGAAGATTCAATATTGATGATCATCCATTCTGGCAACTGATGTTTCATGATTGGGAAACGAAAAAAGATTTCACACATTATTTCCTGGCAGATGATGATAAAGAAGAATACATTAAAGTGTTGAATATGACCCAGGGTTACTTACCACAGGCCTTTCAACAGTTTCCCAATGTTCATTTTCAGGTATATTATTTTAATGAAGGCGCGGTTTGGACCAACTCATTGCACCGTCATACGGATGAAGAACAACAGATCATGAAAAGATTTGCTTCGGTTTTTTCACTCACTTTCCGCCGATACCAGGATCTTAAAAAAGCAGAAGCACAGGCAAAAGAAGCAACTATTGAAGCTGCATTGGAAAGAGTTCGTGGCAAAGCAATGGCGATGCATAGTTCAAAGGATCTTGCCACAACTATCGGGGTTTTTTATCATGAACTTGAGGGTCTCAACCTAACGCCACGAAGATGCGGGGTCGGTTTAATTAATAAAGAAACATGGACTGCAGAGATCTCTACGATGAATGCGACAGTTGATGGGCAAAGTGTTGAATTGGTAGGTGTATTAGATATGAGAAGTCATCCCATTTTAACGGGTGTGTACAATAACTGGCTTACAAAAACAGAATATCATCCTGTGCTTCGCGGCAATGAAATAAAAGAATACTATCAATTGCTCCGTCCGCAAGTTGCATTCCCGGACTATCCGGCAGATACGGCCCAATATGGGTATTTCTTTTTCTTTGACGAAGGAGGGGTTTACGCATGGACAGAAAAAGAATTACAGGAAGATGAGTTAAAGATCTATAGAAGGTTCACTTCTGTTCTAAGTCTTACTTATAAGCGATACAAAGATCTTAAGGATGCAGAATTGAGGGCGCAAAACGCCGTGAAAGAGGCTGCACTCGATCGTATTCGTGCAGACATAGCATCCATGCGAACAGTGGAAGATCTTGATCGCATCACCCCATTGATCTGGAATGAGCTTAAGACCCTTAAAGTTCCATTCATTCGGTGTGGAGTATTTATTATGGATGATTCACAACAGTTCATTCATACATTTCTTTCAACACCCGATGGAAAAGCGATTGCTGCTTTTCATTTACCATACAATACGCCGGGAAATATTGCACTTGTGATCAGTAACTGGAGAGATAAAAAGAAATACATTGATCACTGGAAAGAAACCGAGTTTCGGCAGTTTGCGGAAATACTTGTTCAGCAAGGTGCACTTAGTTCTGCCGGGAATTATCTCAAAACGATTCCTCACGGTGGATTCTTTTTACATTTCCTTCCGTTCTTACAGGGAATGCTGTATGTCGGAAATACGGAGAAATTAAATAGCGAAGAAATAGAATTGATACAGCATGTTGCGGATGCATTTTCTACTGCTTATGCACGATATGAGGATTTCAATCGTCTTGAAGCAGCCAAGCAACAGGTGGATAAAACACTGGTGGATCTGAAACAGGCACAACAACAGCTGGTGCAATCAGAGAAAATGGCTTCATTAGGAGAACTGACCGCAGGGATTGCACATGAAATACAAAACCCGTTGAATTTCGTCAATAACTTTTCTGATGTAAGCAATGAGCTGCTGGAAGAAATGAAAGGAGAATTGGTAACAGGCAATACCCAATCGGCGATGGAAATAGTTGAAGACATTAAGCAGAATTTGGAAAAGATATTGCATCATGGTAAGCGTGCCGATGCGATCGTAAAAGGAATGCTGCAACATTCAAGAACCAGCAGCGGTCAAAAAGAAATGACGGATATAAATATGTTGGCTGATGAATATTTACGGTTGGCGTATCATGGTCTTCGGGCAAAAGACAAATCCTTCAATGCAAAATTTGAAACACATTTTGATAGTAATATTGGAAAAGTAAATGTGATACCGCAGGACATTGGTCGTGTTATCCTCAACCTGATCAATAACGCCTTCTATGCTGTGAGTGAAAAGCAGAAATATTCCGGAAATGCCCGCCCGGATGACCCCCGCCTGAATGACTCAGTCGGGCAGGCGGGCGGACGGGGATATGAGCCAACAGTTACTGTAACTACTTTAAAAGATAATGGACGTATTGAGATCAAAGTGAAAGACAATGGCAACGGAATCCCTCAAAAGAATCTTGATAAAATATTTCAACCATTCTTTACAACCAAGCCCACAGGACAGGGGACAGGATTAGGATTGAGTTTGGCATATGATATTATTACCAAAGGACATGGTGGTGAGTTGAAAGTGGAAACTAAAGAGGGAGAGGGAACTGAATTTGTTATCAGTCTTTAAATGATAAGACAAAGATGCGGATCATGTTCAGATTATTATTATTACTGTTGTTTTTTTATGCTGCACTTCAATCATCTGGGCAGCATAATATCCGTTTTGTCGTGAAAGATCTTACTGAACTAAAACGTGATAGTATATTTATCGCAGGCACGTTTAATAACTGGAATCCTGCACCAGACAATAAATACAAGTTGGAACCTTATGGTCTTTCTCAAAAATCGATCGTATTGAACTTACCTGCAGGGCAATTCGAATATAAGTATCACGGCGGTGGATGGTTAAAAGTAGAAAAGCAATGGAGCAGTGCGGAGGCTATTAATCGGCGTATTGATATTAAGGGTGATACTATTATCTATGATGAGGTTGCTGAATGGAGAGACCTGGTTTTTAATAACAAGCGATTGGCGCTTGCCGCATCAAAAGATGACACGGCAAAAGTGTGGATATTGATCTCGTTGGCGGAGGCTCATGGTTTTTATGCTGATCAGACGAATACTGATTCGGGATTGTATTATATCAACCAGGCAATTCAATTACTGGAGAAGATGCAATTGCAAAACAGATCCCGCCAATGGGCAGAATATAAAAGGACATTGATGTTTGCAACGGCTGATAAGTCGGCTTTGTTACGTAGCCTGGGCGAGGATCCGCGGTCGCTTGAATTGCACTTCCGGGTTTTGCAGATGGCGCAGGAAGATAAAGACTCAATTATTATCGCTTACATTATGCTGAATATAGCAGATGATTACAGCGTTATGAAAGATTACTCAAGCAGTTTCGATTATTGCTGGAAAGCAAGGGCGGTATATTCAGCAATAAAAAAAACAGCTGACCTAACATTTGAGAGATGGTTGTTTGGCCGGCTTGCTCATCTTTATAACGAGGTTAATATCCCAGACTCCACACTTTATTATGCCAGGCGATTGTGGCAGGTCAGTGTGGGTGTCGACGACGAGGGTATGATCAGTGCCAGTTATCTGCTTGGAGATAACTGTGCAGCCAGGGGCTTGCCAGATTCAGCATTTCATTATTACAGGTTATCCTTATCACTTGCTTCAAATACTGAAATGAAGCATGCCATCGTTCTTTCGCAGAAAGGGATCGCAGAATTGTTTAAAGAAAAGGGAGAGATTGATTCAGCGTTATATTATGCACGGGCGGCTATGGCTACCATTCAGAATAATATCGTTCAGCTACGGGCATGGGCAGAAAATCCTAATAGCTACATGGCTGAACTAAGTCCATTGCTTGCCGATCTGTATAAGATGAAACAACAACCTGACAGCGCCTATAAGTATCTCCAGCTTTCTGTTGAACTAAAAGACAGCTTATTCAATGCCGATAAACAAAAGCAACTTCAAAGCCTCACCTTCAGCGAGTCAATGAGACAACACCAGGAAAAGCAAAGAGAAAAAGAAGCGCAGGAGAAATATGAAACAAGGTTAAAAATGTATGGGCTCATTAGCGGTATGGTTGTATTGTT